>NZ_CP171139.1:0-84351 GCF_043099725.1 Nostoc sp. C110
TCCTTACCAGTGCCACCAAGAGCATAGTTTTTGGTTCCTCAACCGCAAACCCAATTTACTGAATACAGCCGTTAGTAGGGCAAAGGAATTGTTTATTTTGGTGGGCAATCTCAGGGAACTAGAATTAGCTGGCGGTGAAACCAAGCGGTTAGTTGAACACATTCGGCTACATGGAGAGATTCGCACCTAAATCAGCTTTGAAATCCCATGAATTTGGTCAAGGACGCTTGGGGGCCTATGTCGATGAGGAGAACGCGGTGTTCTCGTTTTAGCAATCGCAGTATTGAAAACGGCTTATTAATTCCTTAGCGTACAATAATTTTGCCAATTTTGCACGGTAACGCCTATTTCTGAAGCATAGACTGACAATACTCCAAATCCTTACGATATTTAAATGTATTGATATCATTGTCACCCAACATACGCAGATAGATTTCCTCGGCTTCTCGGTAGAAAGGCTTTGCTTCATTTTTTCTGTTGTTTGAACGATATATTGCTGCAATGCGTTGCAAAGTCTTGGCAATATATTGAGGCTCTGCTGAGCGGAGTCTTTGCTCTTCTAATATTTTCAAACGCAGGGGTTCTTCTTTTTTATAGCCATTTTTTTGACCTTGGTAGAGTTGAGCCAGATCAAGCATAGATGGGATGAGTTTACGTTCCTCTTCAGGCAAATCATTTTGTAAATCTAGGGCTGTCTGGTAAAAAGATTCTGCTTCTGCAAAACTTTCTTGTTCTTCTGCACGTTTTCCTCGAAGACGGTATATTTGTGCCAGTCTATGAATAGTCTTGATTACATACCGATTTCTTTCTCCCCACAAACTCTTTTGTAGTTCTAAGACTTCGCCTAAAATTACTTCTGCATCATCAAGTCGCCCTTGATTGCGATAAACGTCCGCTAGGTTTCTCTTGATTTCAGTGATAGGAGGATCTTTTTCTCTAAAGAATGTTCTTTGTAGTTTTAAAGCTTTTAAGTGTAGCTGTTCTGATTCATTCAGTCGTCCTTGACAACAATATACAGTTCCTAAAATATCCATGCTTCGGGCAATGTCTGGATGCTCTCTTCCTAAAAAACGCTCTTGTATCACCAAGACTTTCTGCAAATAATCTTCTGCTTCGTCAAATCTTCCTTGAAGGCGGTAGAGTACTGCCAAGTTGAGAAAACTATGTACAATTTGAAGATTTTCTTCCCCTAACAAGTGTTTTCGTAAATCTAATCCTTTTAATAATAGGGGTTCTGCCTCTTCCAACTTTCCTTGAAGACGGTAGACCAAGCCCAGATGATCAAAGCTCTCTGCAACATCAGAATGTTCTTCTCCGAAAATATTTTGTCGTAACTCTAAAACTTCTTTCAGTATCGATTCCGCTTCTATATATTGTCCTTGAAATAGATAGGATACTCCTAGTTCACCTAAGCAGGTAGCAAATGAGGGATGTGTTTTTCCTAAACGTTTCTGTAGTAAAACCACACTTTTCTCATGCCAAGATTGATATAACTTATAAAAACCCTGAATGCGATAAAATTTACCCAACATCGAAAAAGACTGACTCAAGTCTTCATCCTTGATTGCATCAGTCAGATTCTGTACTAATTCCTCTAAGTGAGGAATAGCATCCTTAACTGAATCAAAACTTTCACGGGTGAATATTCCAGGTTCAGTAGCGTATGTTCTCGGCACTTTTTTGGCGATTTCTACAAGAGCGGTGGCAAAGGCTTGCCTAAATTGATTAGAGTGTTCTGCCTCTTCCAGTTTAGCCTGTAAAAAACCTCTAATTAAGGGATGTATTTTATACAGAGGTTCTCCCTCTACTAATTGCTCAATTAAATGATGTTCGTAAAGTTGCTCGTTTGCAGTTTCAACATCTGACTCTTGCCAATTTAGTGATTCACAGGCATATTCCACAAGCTGCCACGGAATATTAGTAGGTACAAATAAGCTCAAAAACTCGCCCATACGCTGTGATGTTGGGTTGAGTTCTTTCCAGCTTAATTCAAATACAGCTTTCACTCCTTGCAAAGGGATATTAACGTTAACAGTTGACTGCGGCTGGTTAAGAAGTTCTCGCTGTTCCTCCAGTCGTTGCAACATTTTCTCTAGTGACAAAAGAGGTTTTTTCCTTAAATATCGCCCTACCAACTGCAAACCCAAAGGTAGATAGCCTAGCCTCTTACACAATTCTTGTGCTTGCTGTTTTTCTTTTTGTACTCGTGTGTCACCGACTAACTTTGTTAAAAGATTCAACGCATCTTCTGGCGACAATACATCCAAAGGTATTTCTTCGATATCGGGATCGAGATTTCGCAATCGTGTTGTTATTAACACCCGAAAACGTTTTACTTTTGGTAGTAATTGATAAAAGCTTTCTAAATTGACAACATCATCTAATACAACCAATACTAAACCTTCCGGCGGTTGCCAATTGTGCCAACACCACCACACTTGTTCTTCTAGTGGCTTTCCCTTTAATTCTTCAGGTATTTCTAATTTCAGAAATTGCTTAAACTGGTTGATAATCTCAGTCGCTAAGTTCCCTTCTCGTGCATTTAACCAGCAAATTCCACCGAGATAATCATCTTGATGTTGCCGTGCATATTGTGTCGCCAACTCTGTTTTACCCACACCACCCATGCCTGCCACAGCAGCAGAGATCGCGACAGGGTTTGATGTGTGTAATTTTTCGTGAATTTTTGAAAGTTCATCTATGCGCCCGACAAAGTTGGCGGAACCTTGATAACGAATAATATATGAGGGATTTACGTTTATCCGTTCCCATCCGGACGACTGTAGTCAAAAAGTCCCACCGATTATAGTATTTCCTTGAAAGACGTTTTTAATCTCCTCAGCTAACTTAGTGTTATTTATAACAGTTGCTGATTGAGAATTGATGTTAGTTTCTAACTCGTGGATAATTGATGCAACTTTTGGATCTGCTTTAGCTGCTGCTACGAGTTCCTGCACGGCTTGATTGATTTCAGTATTAACTTTAGCAGCAGATTCGACCTCCAGTACAGCCTTGCCATAATCGAGCGGTTGAGAGGGTGCTTTTTCAATAGCAACTACAGTATCGGGAGAGTGTTTCTTGAGGGTGACGAGAAACTGAGCAGTCTTATCCCATAAGGCTTCGCCTACCTTTTCGCCAGTTTTTTCCAAAGCCTTAGTCGCAATCACAGTCCCAATGGCGATCGCACCTGCTGTTAGTGGCTCCATCTACTACCTCATAATATAGCAGCATCATATTTTATTGAGTATACACTGCTTTTTTCAACTAAACCTCGTCCATCTTGAAAGCTGGAGTTTTGTCACGTATGGGACTATCCTAAGTTTGATGATCTTGGGAATGAAGCATCTCAAGTCATTCAAAAAATGCTACCCCAGACTCAAAGAATATCAGAGCAGAGAGCGAAGAATTTCGGATGATATGGGCGACAATTAAAGAGGGTTTTTAAACATTAATCATCCTAAAAACCTTGAAAATTATAACATCAATTCAGTAATCAGTAGTAGACTAATCAGTAGACAAGCATTCGCTTCAATTTAGTCCAACTTCACATCACTCTATACTCATTAGTACACGTTAGTGTCGTTTAAGCACCATTTCCCTACATTATTCAAAAATCCAAAGCAGAGATCGCGTTTTGCTTCTGCTTCTCAGTTACCCCCAGATAACGCTCCAAAGCTGCCAAAGTCCGATGCCCCGATATCTCTTGAATATGCCGCAACGGTATCCCGGCATCGCTCATCCTGGTTAACGCAGTCCTCCGAAAGCTGTGGGTACTAACGCCCTCAATGCCCAACCGCACACAGGTATCTCTGAGGATTTTGTCAGCGCTGACCTTGTGAATATGTAACAACCCATGCCGCCCCGGAAACAAAAACTCTTTGCGGCGGTTGGGGTTGTACTCTTCTAAATATTGCTTGAGCTTGGGATGCACTTGGATTTCTCTGGTGTCTCGCTTGCCTTTGGTGTTGACACTGCGTAAAACTAACACCCCTCTGACCCCGTTGCTGCCAAACACATCTTTCACTGCCAAAGTGCAAGCTTCGTTGATTCGGCAAGCTGCGTAAAGGCACACGCCGAACAAAGCCCGATCGCGCGGGTTGACAAAGCCCTCGTTAAATAGGACATTGATTTGATCGGGTGTGAGGATTTCTGCCCTACCGAATCTGTTTATTTTCATAGGGTCTAGCCTACATGATCAAACAAATCGCAATAACACAATGTAAGTCACCAAAAAGCCGATTCTATCGTGAGCGATGACACCCGATTAACCCAGACTTATGAATCAGCCCGAAAGCACGACCGCTACAACCCGCATTCTTTCGTTGGCTGATTAAACCTGCTTATGCTTGCAACGCGATTACCACTTGCAGGTATGATCCGCACAAGTATGATTTGCTCATGTTGCGGCTTGCCTGACTTGTCTAGGTAGAGTCGATGGGCGGTATTATCCGCCGCACCTCTCTGTTCAATCTGGGCGTGCGCCTTTCAGCGCACCCAGCTTTCGATGTTCCTACCTTGCGGTTTTGCCCATGTGGATATAATCGTGGCAGCTTTCATGGATAGCTAGAAGATTCTTGGTTTTCCAGTTTTTATGATTTCCATCTATATGGTGAAGATGTACTTTCTCTCCCGGAAGCATTTTTAGCCCACAGTATCCGCATTTATGGTTTTGCCGTTTTAATGCTTTAGAGGTTTCGCCAGCGTAGAGCTTGCTGTTACGTTCGCTCCAGTAGGTCAAGTCTCCATCGAATGGTGATTTCTCACCTGTGACATTAACGTGTTTGTTTTCGGAGTAGGGAACCTTGGGGAATGCTCTATCTAGTAATCTCTTGCTAGATTCACGGTTCTGTTTGGGTTCTCTATTGAATACCTTGAATGCTCTTGTTTCGATATGGTATAGCGAGAATCGCGCTCCTTTTCTCTTGCAATAGCGGTGGTATGTTCTCCAACCTCTAACCACGGGTGCTAATTTAAAAGCTTTAGTTGTGGCTCCATAATTCGAGTTGTTGACAATGTGTTTTACTTTCTTACGGAATGTTTTGAAGTTGTCCACTGAGGGGACACATCTAAACTTCCCGTTGCTTTGCACCTTGAAATGCCAGCCAAGAAAGTCAAACCCCTCAGTCGAAGCGGTCAGCTTAGTTTTCTTTTCGCTGACGTTCATCCCACGTTCGGCAAGGAACTGGCTGATGAGGTCAAGTATTTCATTTGCATTATCTTTGGGTTTGAGTATAAAGACCATATCATCCGCGTATCGGACTGATTGGTGTATGTCCTCTATCCCGTTGAGCGCAATGTTAGCTAATAAAGGACTCGCAACTCCCCCTTGCGGGGTTCCTTGTTCAGGATATTCTGGGTTGACTCCTGCTTTAAGACAACGAAATATTCCGTTTTTGATGCCCTTTGGGGCGATGAGTCGTTCCATGATGGCTGAGTGAGAAATCCTGTCGAAGCACGCCTCAATGTCGAGTTCGATGACTCGTTTTTCTATTCCGTTGCTCTGGGAACGTAGGTTGTGGAACAGGACTTTTTGCGCGTCGTGCGCCGACCGTCCCGGTCGAAAGCCGTAGCTCCGAGCATGGAAGGTTGCTTCGTGTGCTGGTTCCAGTGCATATTTGGCTAGACACTGCCAAGCCCTGTCTGCAATGGTGGGGACTTTAAGGATGCGGATTTTTCCGTCCTTTTTGGGGATGGGAATTTCCCGTAGTGATTGATGATACCAGTTATTGCTTTTGGCTCTAAGTTCTTCACTCAGTTCTAGCCTTTGCTCGAAAGTGAGCGATGCTTTACCATCAATTCCTGCTGTCTTTTTCCCAGCGTTTAGCTGTGTTACTTGACGGATTGCCAGTAATCTTGCCGAGGTGGATTTCAGTATCAGCCTTTGTAAAGACTTTGCTTTGCGCTTGTCTCCGACTCGAATGGCTTTATATACTCGTTTTTGTAGGCGGAAGAGGTTTAGGCGAAATTTCTTCCACGGTAGGTTCTTCCATAATTCACTAGCATTACTGCTGTGTCCAATCATGCTCTACTCCAAGTGCGTATATTCTGAACACCTCTGACCAATTACGGTCAGTCCTACCCGAATTGAGGGGATTCTGCTGCTCGTCTAGCGTACTTGGGGTTCGACCTCCCCTAGACCCTCAACTCGTTTTTATTCGTTCCCTCGGTCAGATTGTTTTGTTCCGTTAGGTGTAACCATTTCGACTACTGGATTCCCTAGACTCAAGCCACTACCCAAGTAATTAGCGTGGCGGGAATGCTCCAGTCAAGTCAGGGTTTTTTTTTGTTGTGCCTTGACTTTAGAATGAGTCGCTTCTTTAGGTTATGTTTCACCATAGAAACCCCCTATTAGCACCAGTGTCATCCCACAACAGATGTCTGATTGCGCCCTGTTCCCAGCTTCACTCTCCAGAAACCGAGTCTGGTCGGTGTGGGCAGATAAGGAGTCATACCTGAGTCTGGCAGGCGGGGTCTTCACCCGCATTCGACCGAGAGTTCAACCCTGATGGCAGTAATCTGCTGCCGGATTGGTGAGGTTATTTACGGACTGGCTACCGTGATTCACTCACAACGAATCGCACTACTCGCTTCTATACCCCTGGTTGATCCATCGTTGCTATCAAAACCGATATCAATTTTCTCTCCACCAGCGTCTACACGGCAGTCTAGAAGGAAACCAACTGTAAATAAAATTTAGCTCTCTAGTGGTGCGCGGGACTTTTCATGCTATTGTCGGACTGATTTTATAGGAAATTTCATATAAGATGGAAGATGATGAGGATATTATAGAAATTCCTTTACGACCTCTGGTTTGGATGGGAGACTCTCTCAAAAATATCCGCTCATTTCCTCTTGAGGTGCGTGCATCAGTAGGGTATGCACTGCAATTGGTGCAAGCAGGGGAAACACCAATGGATGCCAAGCCTTTTAAGGGGGTTGGGAGTGGTGTGTATGAAATCGTCAAACGCTACGATACCGATACTTACAGGGCTGTTTATGCGGTAAAGATTGGAGAACAAATCTATGTCCTGCACGCTTTTCAAAAAAAATCAAAGCAGGGTATTAAAACTCCACAGGCTGATGTTGATCTGATTAAACAACGCTATAAGGACGCGGTAGCCAGGGAGAAACAACAATGACACAGGAACCAGTTTTTGAAGAAAGCAGTGGCAATGTATTCGCTGACCTCGGTTTATCTAATGCAGATGAACTTTTTACTAGGGGAAAGATAGGGATTCAGGTACTTCGCCTTTTGAAACAACGCAACCTGAAACAACGGGAAATCAGCGAACTTCTTGGCATTCCGCAGCCAGAAGTATCTCATTTGATGAAAGGAGAGTTTCAACGGTTCAGCGAGGGCAAACTGCTCATTTTCCTCAAGCGACTCGATACGGAAATCACCTTACATCTTCGCCCTCGTAACGCACCGGGCGAATCTGCTGAAACTGTGATATCGCTATAGGGAAGGATGGAAGCCTGAAAATTTCTTAATTCTTACGGTACATAAAATGGTAATTTCCAATACCTAAACCATTATCCAGCACAGGGGGGACTGGATGATCGTTCTTTTGCTCATGACGCAAAAATCAAGCGTCTACACTCGTTTCTATACCTCTGTTTTATGGATCATTGCTATCAATGAGTGATATCAACTGTGGGCTACGTTCTAGAGGAAATTTGCACACTGGGTTAATGCGATCGCAACTGATGTCCAAATGGGAACTATAAGAATACATCACAATAGATTTGTTTACCCATGTCTGACGAACAAGAGCATAATTCCGCTTTTAACGCTGGGGCCAATATTAACGTTCAACACGCCCAATTACAGGATCTATCCTTAAGTGCGGCGCGTAGATTATATAAAGGTGGGATTCGACCTGGTGAACCGATAAGAACCAGGGTACAAGCCCAAGAAATGTTAGACAAGATCCCCCCATCTCAAAGAGCAGGCATTGATGGCAAGTTTGCTGATGTTAATACCCAAAAATATTTATCAGATAAGCACGCTAGTCACATCAAACCTCACAGCAAGGGTGGTTCTAACAATCCCAACAATATCAAATGGGAAAATGCCAAAGATAACATTGCTCGTGGTGATAAAACCATGACTTGGCAGGAGAAAATGAGACTAGATGCAAAATGGCAGTTTGACAACCTGACAGGTGCTGTCAAAGCAGGTTTTCAAGCTGCACCTTTGGGGGCTGCTGTGGGTGCAGTGACAGCCGCACCTTTTTCGCTTCTAACTAATGCACTGCGTGTAGTCCGAGGTGAAATCTCTGCACAGGAAGCGACTACAGCAACATTAAAAGATACTGTTATGGGTGGTGCGGTTGGAGGCGCAACCGCATTTGCAACTACAGCAGTAGCAGCAGCTTGTCCACCAATAGCGATCGCTTTAACCGCAGCAGCACCAGTTTTAGCTGTTGTTGGAACTGCGGGGATGGTTTACGAGTTTTTCAAAATTCTCGACGACCATAGACAAGCGGTAAGAAACTATTATCAATCTTTAACTCAGCAGGAACTAGAGCATTTGCAAGCTATTGAGAACGAACTGATTTATGAACATCAGAAAAATCTAGAGTTTTTGGCTGAAACGGAAACAATTAATCAAGAAATTACAAATCGTCCAATTGCACCTGGGGTAGAAGGGGCTATGCAACGGTTACGTGAATCAGTCGCTATTGCTCAATCTTTAGGACTGACATCAGCAGATAGTAAGTTATTGCCTGATTCTCAAATACCTCATTTTTATCCAAAACAATAAAAATTAAATTTTAGAATATTCCATAGTTTTTTATGCTTCCTTTTCTGTTTGGCGCTCTTGGATTAGCTGTTGGAGCTGTTGTTGGTGCTTTGACTACTCACGCTGCTGGGGAAAGTGATAGACAAGCTGCCAAGCATCATAAGACTGTTGCAAATGAACTAGTTGAGAAATATGCAAACTTAAAGCAAAAATACTATGAACTAGCTGATAAAAGCAAAAAGCAGATTATTGGTTTAACTCGCCAGCACGCCTTAGATGAAGTAGAAAAAGACTGTTTGCGCTTGGCAGTTAGATTGCAGCAAAATCTGATTTATTTGATGTGGGATATTGATAGAGATCCAACAGAAGCTGCTTTAAAGAAATTTGTCAACGCAGTGGGACTTACAAATAACGTTCTTAACAAAATCAATGAACAGTTAATTTGTGTACCCAGTGACTATTATGCACGCAATTTTATTGCTGCTGTTCAACGCCAAATCATTTTAAAAACAGTAGATTTTTCAACTATATCAAATATAGGCTATGAGGAATTTACAAAAAAAACATTTTCAATGAATAACGAATTGATTGAAATCAATCAGGAGAAAATTTTCATGAAATTATATTCTCAAAATATGCATAGTCAAGAATTTCAGGAAACATATAACAGAATTCATGACACTGGTGACAGACTCTTAAGGTATCTAAAAGAAGTTCGTGCTGTCCGGAGTAAAGAAGGAGATAGTACCCAAGGATTACAAAGCGTTGAGGATAATATTACGAAAGCTTTAAAAGCCTTGGCAGAACAAAAATATCAGGTTGCTGTAATTGCAGCGATGAAAGCAGGTAAGAGTACTTTCTTAAATGCCATAATTGGTGCAGATGTGTTGGCAAGTGAAGCAGAAGCTTGCACAGTTTGTCGTACAGATATCCGTCCAATTGATGCGGGACAAATACCCAGACTCTTAGAATATCAAGCAGGTAAACGAGAACCCATAGTTTTAATAGAGGGTGAAGCAGGAGAAATTCGGCAAAGATTTTTAGAGCGTACCCATGAGATTCGATCTAAATCTAATCAAGATAATACTACACGCTTTGAATTAGAACTTCCCATTGAAGCCATTAGTAAAATGCCGTCGCTGGCAGGTTTCACATTAGTTGATACCCCTGGCCCTAATGAGTGGGATTCTGCCTCTTTTAATACCACTTCTTTAAAGCAGACTGCCTTAGAAGCTCTCCGAACCTGTGATGCTATATTATTCATTCTGGATTACACATCATTTAGGGATAACACGAACTCAGAATTGCTTCAAGATTTAATTGAACAGCGAAAGGAATTTTTAGCAGAGAATAGAGGTAAAATCTACTTTGTTCTTAACAAAGTAGATAGAAAAGCTGAGAGAGATAGACCTATCGCAGATGTTATAGAATCTTTAAGAAAAAATCTGGTTGAATTTGGCATTCCAGAACCAATTATTTATCCAGTCAGTGCATGGCAAGGTTTGTTATCTAAGCTTATTCAACAAGGCAAGGCAACTAGTAGCCATATCAAGGACTTTGAAGATTTTTTTAGTGCTAAATATGCAGAAAGAGATGAAAGAGGAAGGCGTATCATTCCATTACCAGAAGAAATTGCACCCCAAAGTTTAGATGATAGTGGTATTCCTGAACTTCAAGAAAGTGTAATTCAAACTATTACTCAAAATTCCGGATGGAATTTATTGAGTGATGTTTTGGATGAATTTAAAAAAGCAGCTAAAGCTATTGATGAAATATTTATTACAGATATTGGAATTTGGAAGTTAGAATTTAAGGAACTGCAACAAAAGATAGAAGAGTATAAAAAATGTTCTGATTCAGCCCAAAAGCGGGTAGCAACCGTAAAAAAGTCTGTAGAAGAACAAAAGCAGATATTGATAACTAGGTTTAGCCAAGGGATTAATGAATTTGCAGATATCGCTAAAAAGCGTATAGCAACAGAAATTGATAAAGTGGCTGAGAATCAATCTAAAAAGTCTTCATCTCAGAAAACAAATCCAAATCTTGTCACATATATTCGAGATAAGGTTGGTTCTTTATTTGAATCTGCTTCTAGCTCAGATCCTTATAAAATTAAAGTTAAAAACAAAAACGATGCTGAGAAAATCGGTAAAATAATTAATGATTACTGCACTCCTGTGATACAAAGTTTTTGGTTAGATACTCAAGACAGTTTGGTGAGAGATGGAACAAAAATACGTGAAGATTTGCTTAAAAAAATTCAACAAGAAATCCAGATAATTTCTAATAATATTTCTGAGTATGTTGGAAATGCTTTGCAGGTGGAAATTGGTAATAATCCAATTCAATTTCCTAAATTTGAATTTTTAGGGATTGATGCTAAAATTCAACATCAACAAGAAGTATTTACTAGAACAAAGAGAGAAAAAAGAACAGAGAGTCACTGCTGTAAATCAGATAAAGTATATGAAGTAAATGTTCCGTATCAAGAAACAGTATCTTACTACGAAATTGATTTGCGACTGACTTGCCAAGGAATCCAACAAAAGATTAACTCACAAGTGGAGAGAAACTTCGAGTTACTTCAGCGTGTTATTGAAAAACAAGTATCGGAAGATTTTCGGAAAGGGGAAAAACAAATCAATGACTACATCAATAGATTTCAGGCTGAATTTGATTATTTGCTGGAAGAACGAGCAATAAGGGAAGTGGAAGCTCCTGAGATTATTGCTAACCTTGAGAACCAAAGAATCAAAGTGAGTGAATATATCAATGAATTAATATTTATTCGAGAAACGCTTAATAGTTGGAAACCAATGCCTATCGACCGATAGTTATAGCGATTAAAGAGAAAATTAAATAGCTGTTTATCGGCTGATTTATTATTGATGCTTCTGCCGTGACTGTCCTTCTTGCCGTGAAGCTGCCGTAGGCTACGACCTATACATGGTAGGGATTGCCGTGATTGCTGCCGTATGCCGTAGACACCCATTAAAGCCCGTAGAACATCCCTTTTTATGACCACGGCATTACGGCAATCCGTTTACCAATCAGGTAGGGAGTAGCTATCATGAACGTCAGAATTTATCTTCTCAGTCTTAACTAATTCAGCTAACCCATCAATTAATTCTTGCTCTGAATAGCCTGATAACCTGTCAGCTTTCTTCAAATCGCGTAATGTTTTTGGCGTTTTCGACTTCACATTCTGGAAGTATTCATAAATCTTTTTCGCTACTTCAGATAATGGTTTGGGATGTATCTGGGGAGTCGAACTTAAATTAAATTCCAGGTTAAATACTCTATCTAGATATTCCTGCTCCGAAGCAATCGGCTTGGGTTGATTAGATAATTGGGGCATTAATGCCACAACAAAACCACCAACGGAAGCAATCATTACTGGACGTAAGTTTTGATAAGAGACTGTTTTAACTTCCAGATATTTAGATTTTATTTGTTCTCGCTCTTGTTTACCTGGAATAATGTCACCTCTATTTAAAATCAACTCCAGTACCCCATAAGATTCTTGCTCCCTTCCGTTCTTGATATACCTATTACCTAACAACAATAAATTCAGACAGAGACGAGTTTGAGCGTCCATCTTTTCAATGCCCAATGCTGCCAGATTAAAAGACTGTAGGGAAGCAATAAACTTAGTATTAAACTCTCGACCAATCAGTAAAACGTCAAGTAATTTACTCCCATAATTCCAGTCAGAGTAATGCTTGCTTAATTGGTCAGCAATCACTAACCAATCATCCAGAATTAGAATCAATGGTGGTAATGATTCGCGCTTTGATTCTGGTAGTTGCTTACGCTTTTTGTAGTCCGTGTAAAAGTTGTCAATTACCTCTTTGGCTAGGTCTGGGTTTTCCCCGTCAAAGACAATTACCCTTTCTTTCTCTCGCAAACCACAGAAACTATCATTCTTAGCACTAATTACCCAAATATCAGCCGTTGGGGAATCAGCTAAGATTTTCCCAATTAGGTAATTGAGGGTTACTGACTTCCCGCTTCCTGGTGCGGCGACTAAAGCAGTGGAACTATCGGCTCTGGCTAGGGCTTGCAAAGTATTGAGGGCAATAGATTCTGATGGGTCAAGGCTAATTGCAGTATTTTGTTGTAATGTCTGCTGTTGAGAGCCAGTCACTTTATCGTCACCCCTGGCGATATCCTGCATTGATTGCCCTGGTAATGCCCCGACTGGCTGCCCCGTTGCCTGTTGCAGTTGCACTTGTGCTTCGGCTTCTGCCCTTAACCTCACTTGCTCCTGAAAGATGGCTAACTCTTGCGGTGTCATCTGTGACAACTGCGCCTCTCTTATCCGTCTATTCTCAGACCATTGGTGGAATTCGTAATCTAGTTGTGCGCTATATGCTTCCTTATGGAGCCTTAACCCTGACCAAAGTTTAGAAATTAGCCAGTTGCTACGAATTTCTTCCCTAACTGAAGGCATTAGTTGAACTAATCGCCATTCCCTAGCTTTGGATAACCCATAAGCTCCACCAACGAATAGCACTGAAGCTAATCCCCAAATCGACTTATGAGGGTTACTTGGTTCTATTATTCTTAAACGGGTAGCCTTGGTGGGCAAGAAGTTATCACGCTGAAACTCTGGGTTAGCTGGTGCATAAGCTTCAGCATAAAACTCAGACTCTGGCATTATGTAACGCTTGTTGGGAGTGCAGTACCTTTGACGGTTAACGGGTTTGGTGAGCGTTGAGGGGATGAAGCAATACTCAACCAAACTTTGCTGAGTGCCAGTAAATGACTTTGCCCCACAAATTAACCCAATGGTTGCCAGCACCCCCACAGTAATATTGTTGGCTGTTCCCGAACGCAAGTATTCTTCAAATTGTTTGCGTTTCATTGGTTTGTTCCCCTGACGATTGCTGCAATCACCAACAACACAAAAGCACCTACCCCAATCAAGCCCCAAGGTATTTCACTCTTGGGAGTTGGCTTAACTTCGTAGGTTTTAACCTCCTGATAGAACCGTGTCTTACCTGTATTAGTTGCTTCTGACACTGCCCTATATTCATCAAAGGCAATCCACAGCGAAGCTCCTACACTTGCGGAGGAGGCGGTCGCTACCAAAAAATCTTTGTCAATGTGGATTTGTCCTGAGTAGTGAAGCTTGGTCAGGGTATTGGCGAAGAATAGCCCCAGTACAATGCTGCCCAATGTGCCAGAAGCCATTGCCCCAATTCCCAAACTCGTTAGTAGGCTGACTCCAGCATTGGCGGTGAACACTCCCAAGAATGTAGCCAGTGCTTTGTTTAGCAGTTGTTTGTTACTGAAGACATCTCTAATAGATTGCTCTAACCGTTCGCCGTCTTCGCTCTCTGGGGTCGGTTTTTCTGAAGTAGTTTCACCCCACATTAACGGTGTGGACTGTTCACTGGTATTTTGGAACTGTGATAATAGGGAATCAATTTCATTCATGTTTACCTCGCAAGAGGGGTGAAACAGAAAAAGCCAGAGTTTACCGTCACTACTGGCTTTCGACTTACTTATGGCTTAAATGCCCATGAAGTTGCGGAACCACTGCCCTACTCGGCTAATGCCAGCAGTGCGCGAGTAATTGGGCTTGGGTATGCGGTCGGTTTTCGCTTCACTACCGTTTGTCCACAGTGCGCTAGTTACCGCAGTTTCATAAGCTCGATCTGCTGCGTCTTGGGCTTCTGGCACTTTGTTAGAAGCTTTGATTAAATCAGCCTCATATTTTGCGATCGCCATAAGGTCTGCTGTGGCCCCAGATATCTGAATCAAGGATGAGCGTTGCGCGTGACGGGTGGCCTCCGCAGTAGTAGCATTGACGTATTCTGCCTGCATCTCGGTCATCTCGTTTTTGAAACGCTGCTCTCCTGTCTTACTGGTGTTGATAGCTTTCAGGGTTTGCGTACCGTGTTTTTGGGTCAATTGCACCAGTTCAGCGTAGGCTTGATTTACATCGCCAGTTGTTTCAATAATCTTCCGATATGCCTCCAAAGCTTTAGGCAGATTAGCCTTAGCTGTGTCAGACAGTCGCGCCATGTCTGCAATTTTGGTGATTACCGTTTGATCTCCTAAAACGGCTTTATTGAACTCCTCAGCCGACACATCAAATAGTCTCCCCATTGCTCCTAACGTACCGGGGGCATTATTGGGAATATGGTTTTTGAGTTTTGCTGCTCCAAAATTACGTGCCATTTTATCTCCTAATAAGGGATGTAGTCATAGTCGATATTGCTGGATGATTGGGGCAACTTATCCCAGTAACCCATCGCTTCAAATCGGCTATAAATTCTCGTTGCTAATTGCCTTATGGGGTCGTCAAAATCATCAGAAATTAAATCAAATCTCTTCTCACCAAACGCCAATATATTTGCAATATCAGGGTCAATACCATTACCCAAGAATTGACCAAATGCAGCAGAGTATGGATGATCATCAATGGTTTCATGAGTTGCTAAGAATTCGGTTCCGGTGAAGGGTGGGTAATCTTCACTCTCGAATATTGGCGTGGAAAGTGCCTGAATATCCGCCTCAATCATTGCTGCCCACTGTTCAGGATTTTCTGCTTTGAATTGCTCTAATCTCAAAGCGCGGTCAGTCAGAGGCGATTTGCCCCAATCGTTGGGATTTCTGTAGTCAAGTGTCATTTGTTAGAATCCTTAATGTCTGATGTGTACTCACGATGCACAGATGGGCGATCGCCTTACTTTGGTCGGTGGGAGCGATCGCTTCATCATCAGTTTTCACAAAACTCATTTAATTCAAAAACCTCCCTCTGCACTTGGTTTTGACTTAGTTCCTTGCGCTTGCCCTTAGAGTCGTTAAAAATGAAAGGTGCATTGACTCGACAATTAGACCGATGGCTATAGCGCAGTTGTTGACCACGGAATTCGTAGAGGTGGTTACGCTGTAAGGCTGTCGTTAAAAGCATTTGTTTGTCCCTCGACTTGGGAATATAACTCGATATTTAGGATGGCTTCATGAACCTCGAAGAGTGCTTGAATCGCGTCACCGAGCCGGAGGTCATTTGACGTAGTGAATCGCTCTGATGCCTCCAATTTCATGTACTCTGGCGTTGCCCTCAACATCCTCAAACTCTCTTCTTTCCCTTTGAGCATTGCTAAAATTTGCTCGACAGTCAAAATTGGCTGCATAGATATACGCTCCAAAAAAACTAGGAATTGTGATGCAAGCTATTAAAAGGACTGGGCGGATTTTGAAAGCAAGCCACTGATAATCAGCCTCTAATTTGTGCCTATCATTGTCTGTTTTGGTTGACATACATTACTAATCCAACAGTAAATAACCCAACTCCCAAAGGCGATATACAAGCAGCTACACCACCAATTAGAGAGAGGGTAGCCACACCAGAATAAAAACAAACTTCAGTTAGTAAGTGCATTTTTCTTTCCTTTGAAATGAAGTGCAAGAGAAATAGAAACCGACTATTTGACAATGCAAGCTTTGATGCAAATTCTAAATATTTTCTGCTAGATTCAAGATTTCTTCTACTGCCTTGCTGGTGCTGGGTTGACGCGGGGTAATTCCCCGTTGGGATAAAAAATCATTGGGTGTGGTGTCATTGATTTTTTGAGCAGTCATAGCTAGAGCTAGACTAAGCTCGTCAACGTATTTCCCTACCTCATCACTAAACACAGATTCATAGGTATGCCGGAAATTTGCAGCGTTACGCTTGGCAGCGATAAATGCGATCGCAGTCGTTAGATTATGGGACTCAATGACAATGCTTTCACAGAAGTCTGCAAGAGTGTTGTTAACTCCAGAAATGATTGAGTGTTGGTCTGATATAGACAAGCTAGAGTCATCCGCCATAGGTGCGAGTGCTTGACCCTCTGTCTTGGCAAGCATTGCTTTAGCAACCAAATCAGCCACATCTAACGGGACTTTTGAGACAGACTCAAAGTTATCTGGCATGAAGTCAGCCAGCATGAAACGGTAGGCATCTTCAGCAATTCCCAGGTCAACAGCAGCTTTTTTGATGGTGATATCAGTCATAATTTATGCTCCTTTGTGAAAAACTTGATTTGATTTGTACTGGAAGTTAGAAACTGAGAAGTGGTGAGGGTTGCCACGAATATAGGCTTTTACCCTGGTGGCAATTCGCAGCGAGTTCATCAGGGACTTGATACGGCTCAATACCCATACTTGGTAAGGGCTTAGAGGGACTTCTTTATCCCGTTCGCATAGCTGGCGTTTAGCTTTGTCCGTCTGGATGGGGTAGGCTTCCCGGTAGCTTTCAAGGGCAAAGTATGCAATCTTGTCCCATTTCCAGACGGTAGGACGGGTGACTTGCAGCAACCGGGCTAATTCACTTTTGGTCACTGCAAAGTCAACATAAATACTATCTGGTTCGATGGAACTCCCCAAACTAAAGGCTTGTGACCGATTCATAAAACAGGCTATTTAGTGAGCAAATTAACCTTTAACAGCGCTTTAGCGAGTATTTAACACCTTATTTAATAATTTCGTTGATTATCTGTCTGCAACCACGTTCAGTTAAGTCTTTTGGACGTTTTTAACAGGTGATTTGCGTTTTCTGAGGTGTTAAATTTTGCTTGTTCACATGCTAGCATAGTTTTGCTAGCATGTGAACATGGTAGGAAGATATTTTATTAACATGTTTGGAATAAACTGGAGAAATATTATGTAAAGTGATTTAAGAATGTCGGCAGCGAAAAGAAATGACCCCAACTATATGCAAATGTCTGGGGATGTAAAAAAAGACATAGGGCTAAAATTTAAAGCCACTTGTACTCTTAAGCAGATTTCTTTAGGAGAGGGATTAGAGCAAGCGATGGCGCTATGGCTTGAGCGGGAGAATAAGGAAAAAGTAGTATGACCAACACAACAGAACCACACAGACGAACTCGCGTTGAGCAAAGATTAGAGCAGTTGGCAGTCCACCAAGCTAGCCACAACCGCGCAAATAGGGTGAGCAGCATTGGCTCTCAGAAACACTATGCCGACCCCATTGTTTTGTATATACGGAGAAATTTTCTAACTTTTTACTAACGTCCGCCAGATTGCAATATGTGTCTAATATTACTTGATAATATGCTGACTACCAAACAACATCCTAGCCCTAACCAAATGACTGACTTCTATTTATGTCTTTAATCCCTGGAATTTGAGCCAATAAAAGCCAAAAAGCCTGCGAGGTGCAAACTCACAGACTCTGACTCAAATTTTTCATTTGATTTCGCTACGTACATTGTGGATTCGGTGCTACCAACACCTACCACGCCTACACCCCGCCAGGAAAGACAGAATGTAAAACTGCCACTGAATAAGAATCAAGTGGAGCCTTTCTTTGATTATAAATGTCTATTATTTATTTCCAACAGATTCCTAAGAATAAAAGCAGGCATGAAGGCTTTACCCAAACTACTTGACTCTTTCCCCTCTACCGCACAAGTTACGCCAACTGTTCAGTAGATAGAAGTTAACATTCAGTCTTTTTTTGGCGAGGGCACTGTAACCCCTGCCAGGAAAAGTAAATTGAAAAATCTATCCAGTGTTCTACCATCTGCTCAAAATCTACTGCCAGTAGAAAGCTTAAGTGAGTTTGCCAGCCGAATTGAGCGAGAATTTATTACCGGCTCTGCGATCGCAATTTCTCTGTTCACTGATAACATCCGCATCGTCTCCGACATAGAAATTAGTGCTGGGGGTGATGTCTCAACCCCAATCCACGATGCACTGAACTGGAAATATACCAGATTTGGGCATCAAGCCAAACCCACACTCCACGCCGCAATATTTATTAACGAAGACGGTAGCCCCTGGCAAGGCAAACTCAGTAGACCCAGGACTGATGCTCAAAAAGACAAAGAACAAAAATACGAAACCCCAATTGGCAACGGTTCACGGGCTTATCTCCCCACCGTCAACCGAGAAAATAGACGCTCAATAGCCAAACGCTACGGCGTAGAAGTCCCCCCTCCTGGCGAAAGTTTCTGGGACTGGCTAGAACTCCACCCAGAAATCCCGATCGTGATTACAGAAGGGGGTAAAAAATCCTTATGCCTGTTGTCACAGGGGTATGTAGCCATTGCCCTTTACGGAATTAACGGCGGCTACCGCAGCAAGGATTTATTAGGCAACCCTGTCAAGCCCTATCTAATCCCAGATATAGCACGATTTGCTGTTAAGGGGAGAAAATTTACCCTCGCCTTTGACCAAGACACCAATACTCTAACCCAAAGACGGGTTAACGCTGCGACCTTCCGCTTTAGCCGATTACTGACCGCCGCCGGTTCAATAGTTGATATCGCCATCTGGGACGGTCAAAAAGGACTGTGTAAAGGCGTTGATGACCTGATAGTAAACGCTGGAGTGGCTGCGTGGTCAACAGCCTTAGACCAAGCCCTTTCAGTAGCACATTGGCAGTTGTGGCAACGCTTAGAAAATCGGTTAACTTACGAACCCTCATTAAAACTGACCACAGCCGACTTATCCACCTTGGAGATCAAAGACTTACCTGAGTCAGGAATTATTGCCCTTAACTCAGGCAAAGGCACTGGTAAAACTAAGTTTATGGCCAAAGCAACAGCGCATTCTCCGAAATTGTTAGCACCGAGTCACAGAATTGCGCTCGTACAGAATTTATGTGCCAGGGCAGATTTAGATTACCGAGGCGACTTAGATAAAGTCAACGGCAATTTTATCAAAGGAGGAGCTTACAGCTTCCGAATTGGTTTCTGTGTTGATTCACTCCTAGCCATCGACCCGAAAAAATTTGCTGGCTGTGACTTAATGATTGATGAAATTGTCCAAGTTGTTCGTCACTTATTAACTTCTAGTACTTGCGATAAAGACGGGAAACGTCCCGCATTACTAGCGAGATTTGCAGAATTAATTAGAGTCGCTCGGAGAATAATTGTTGCTGATGCTGATTTAAACAACCCAACCCTAAATTACATCTGGGAACTCCGAGAAAGCCCAGATCCAATCTACTTAATTTATAACGACTATCAACCCAAACCCTACCACATAACATTTATTCAAGCCAAAGATAAATCAGCTGTTATAAACGAGTTAATCCAAAATGCACGGAACATCGAGCAAGGTAAGGCGCTATATGTCACCACAGATAGCAAAGCCACCAGCAAGACAACAGCACGACTCCTACAAAAAGAAATTCCTGGTATTAGAATCCTGTTAGTTAACTCAGAAACCAGTGGCAATCCTGATGAAAAAAGATTTCTAAAAACTCCCGACGCTGTGATTGCCTTATGTTTGTATGACGTAATTATTTGTTCTCCCACAGTCGCCACCGGAGTCAGCATAGAAATTCCAGATAAAGTCGAGAAAGTCTATGGAATTTTCACCGGCGCATCATCCACCGACGCTGATATGTCCCAATCCTTAATTCGCGTGCGAGACAACATAGACCGCACAGTTTGGTGTGCCAAACGTGGGACAAATTACTGTAAAGTTTCTCGCTCCAGTAATTATCTAGAAATTAAAGCCCAATTACAACAAAGAACAGATGCCACTGTTAGTTTAGTCCGCTCCAACCTCAGACCAGATATTGTTGAAGGTATTGCTAATTTCGATTGGCAATCAAACCCTCATGTTAATTTGTATGCCCGAATTAGTGCCGAGCAGAATTATTCGATGATGAATCTAAGAGATGCACTGCTAATTCGACTAAGACATGAAGGACATCAGATTACAATTGATAATCGAGAATCGGATAAAGCTGTCAAACTGTTATTAAAGTCAGCCAAAGACGAAATCAAACAAATTGAAGCCAAAGACATAGTAGCCGCCGCCGATTTAACTTACCCAGAAATTGCCCTGCTAGAATCCCAAGAAGCAGTTTCACCAGAAGATGCACTAGCAATTAGAAAATATTACCTGAAAGATTTCTACTGCGTAGACGAGCTAACAGTAGAAGTTGTACTTTGGGACAAAGAAGGCCGACGACGCGGGGAACTGCTCAACTTAGAAGCGCAACTTTATCCCGAATTAGGAGTTGACAGAACAGCCAAATCATTAGAGAAACAAGCTAATTGGAATCAAGCTGTTTGCCCGTGGGATATTTCCGGTACAGCACTGCGGCGCTCTATGCGAGAAGCATTTGGATTAAATGACTTTTTAGATCCAAACAAAGAATGGACTAAAGCTGACCTCAAACCCTACGCCGACAAGATTCGTCTCTATGCCTCAGAAATATTCCACCATCTCAAACTCACCATTAGCGACAAAATGAGTGATGTTCAGGTTGTGCATCAGATGTTATCGCAGTTGGGAATCAAAGCGGCTTTTCGCTGGTCGAGGTTTGAGCCGGGCTTTGAGAGGCAAAAAATTAAAGTCTACCGACTGGATGCACAAAACTGGTCTAACCTGATGTCCATATTAGCTAAACGTGCTGCACGACGCGAACGCCTTCAAAATCTTGGAGAGTCTGATGGATCAGCTATGTCTTTTAATACTCAAAATAATCTAGGAGATCCAAATCAACATCATGCCAAATCACTTGCAGAGAAACTAATTGGACATTTTGTGACAGTTCAGGGAGATGATAACCAGTTCTTGGTACAGAGTTTGACATTAAACCTCTTGCTCCGATGCAGGAACTTGTCAAACAATGCTGTGGTTTTATTGCCGTTCACTGAACTTACACCAGTAGATAGGGCCTGAAATAGACCTGATAAATTGTTGCTCTCATATTTGCACTGCCATATTCAAAAGCAGTGCTGGTTCGAGCGTGGCTCTCCCATACTTACTCATTGATAATTTACATCATTGAAAGTTCCTATCAGCCACTTAGAAGCTAAAAAATAAATAATGGTCATGGCGCAATTCACTTTCAATTTAACATTTATTTTTGTCAAATTTTTCTCTTAAATAGTTGCTTATATACCAAAGCGGTTCGCCGAATTCTTCCGATTCTGAGGCCCCTAATCCAATTAATAGTGAGGTGCGTTTATTAATTTCATAAGCAACTTTTTTGGCAAATTCGGCATTTTCTAGATAGCTTTCGCCTGTTTCGGGATAGGCATCGTACCAAAGTACGTAGAGCGCGGAGGCTAAAGTTCTTCTTTGCCAGATATGAGTCTGAGGAGAAGAAAGAAATTCTAGCAGCAATTCTAAATTATCTGGACTAGCAAGTATCAAATCTTCATCTTGTTGTGAAAAATGAAGCTTGTCGTTAATAGCCCAAATTTCTAATTGTTGGCGAGACAGTGGGGGAAGTGCGTTACTGCCGCTACTAAAGTCTGTGGAACCGCATTTGTTACAAGATTCCGACCATGCACGTGTTTCTTCAAATGCTGCGGTTAGTTCATCAAGAAATCTTGTTTCTTCATTGCCGCATTTTGCACATGAGCGGGTTTGTTCGTATTTTTGAGATGTCATTATACGCTTTTAAAAAATAGCAGCAGTTAATATCTTCAATGTTGCCTGCTACAATTTCGGACTCAACCAAGATATGAGCGTACTGTGCTGCACTCAACCAACCAAAATTTAACCCTGCCCTTGTTCGCTCGACTGCGGCGCTCGAAACTTTGAACGCTCACCAGCACCCAACTGCTAAAAAATTTATTCAGATTCAAAGTCGATCAGAACAGCATCGGCCTGAAACATTTCGTCTTTAGCTTTTAAACCAATATCTCGACGGATCAGGTCTAGAATTTCTAGACCTGTGCGTTGGCTGTTGGGGTAGGGAGTCCAGATGGCGTTGACTGTAATTTCAGTACCGACTAAGAATGTGTTGACTGCGCCGATAAAATACTCACCATCGTCATAATCTAAGCGAACAAGGTAAACACGAGTTTTGCCAGCATAGTGAGCATTTTTAATGTCAAAGGCGGTTTGATAATCGGGATGTGATTCAGTCAAGTAGGTGATTTTCTAGAGTGGTAAAACTTGCTAGAGTAGATTTTTCATGATTGAAATAGGCTTAAATAGGTAAACCAAAATTTTCAATAATAACGAATTTACTACGTTTAAGTTTTTGCTCTAGCTAGTTTTGCCACGCTAGGTGATTTTAGGTTTGTTGGGATGATTAAATGCTTCGGATTTACCCAAATTGGGGTCTGACTTTTTAAATCCTTCGGATTTACCCCAATTGGGGTCTGACTTCTTGCGCCTTTTAGCTTCTCCCATATTGATTCCTATTATGTGGCTAACTTGACCCGTTCAAAGACTAAAACTAGGATGCCATTGTTTCTATGTTGTTGCTGCCTGGGCTACGGAAAGAAAAAATATTACTCCTGCTATGTAGATAGTCTTAATAGCGGTAGTAATAAAAATTTGGCTAACTTAGACGAGGATGAAAAGCGGTTAGCGCATACCTTCACTTATTTGCTTTTTTGTATACGATAATCACTCTATCTAAGTAAAGTTCATCCGTTACTACTGAGATGGTTCGTATAAGCTGTTCGCCTTGAACTTCAATGCTATCAGCTATTTTCGTGTCACCATCGTCGTATCTGAGCTTTTTTTTATTAACTTCATCGCTAGGTACATGTAGCGAACTGCAAACATAAACGCTTCAAACCGCAAACAAGGCGATTTTGAAACCACATTAAGGTTCTTGGCAACTTTTGGTGATCATGAAAGGTTACGCGCTTTAAGGCAGAAGGCAGAGGGCAGAAGGCAGAAGGAGGGAAAAAAAGAAGGAGGAAGGGATACAATTGAATTACTAACTTCAAACTTCACTCCATCAAACTTTTGGTATGGAATTGCTATACCACCTGTTACCTGACACAACAAACCTTCAACTGAAGAGATGGCAATTTGACAAAGTACAAGGGACGATTACGTTGATTGTCTCTGCGGTGCAAACTGTCATTAATTGCCCAGTTTGTAACCACCCAACTCACCGAATTCATAGCCGCTACGAACGTAAGTTAACAGACCTGCCCTGGGCTGATTACAGTATTACCATACAGTTACGGGTGCGAAAGTTTTTTTGCATTAACACTTTATGTAAACGGCGCATTTTTACCGAAAGGCTGACAAGTGTAACCGCACCTTGGGCGCGAAGGACTCTGCGTTTAGCGCAACGACTGAGCGCAATTGGTTTATCTCTGGGCGGTGCAGCAGGGGTAAGACTCTCAGAGCATTTGGGGGTAACAGCTTCTCGTAACACGCTATTAAAATTAGTCCGCTCAATCCCACTTCCGCCAATCGTAACGCCACAGATTCTTGGGGTAGACGACTTTTGTTTTCGTAAATGTAAAACCTATGGCACAGCATTGATTGACCTGGAACGTAGCCGACCAATCGCTCTACTTAAAGACGCAAAAGCTGAAACCTTAGCAGAATGGTTAAAAGCTCACCCTGGTATCAAAATCGTCTCACGAGATCGGTCAAAAACTTATGAAAGTGGTATTCGCCAAGGAGCGCCAGAAGCCATTCAGGTTGCAGACCGTTTTCACTTATTACAGAACTTAGCTGAAACACTTAACGAAGTTTTCGCTACACATCATCAAGCTCTCAAAACCGTCGATGAAGCATACAATCTTTCATCAGTAACCCAAACAGACGGTACTGTAGTTGTGCGAGTACCACGACCAACCCGTGAACAACAGGCACTACAATTAGCAGAACAAAGCCGTGCCAGACGACTTGCTATACATCAGCAAGTTTGGGATTTACATCACCAAGGTTGGAGTGGAAAAGCCATAGCTCGTCAAGTTGGGATTGGTGTAACAAGTGTATTTCGTTATTTACGTACTTCCACTTTGCCAGAACCAACTAGACGAAGAAGCCGAGGTCGAAGTATCTTAGTTCCGTACCATGAATATATCCTTAAACGCTGGAATGAAGGTTGTCATGAAGGCTTAATTTTATTTAAGGAAATTCAAAAACTAGGTTACAAGGGTAGTTATGATACTGTAGCTCGATACATACGACGTATCCGTACTGTCCAAAAAATCAAGCCAAGAAAACGGTATTCGGTTAAGTCTTTACCAAAAGTCGCTCAACCCAAGAAACTTTGTCTTACACCTCGTCGTGCAGTATGGCTAGTGCTGCGGAAACCAGAGTCGCAACAGCCAGAAGACGAGGAATTGCTTGCGCTACTAACAGCACAACATCCAGATTTAGCTGAAGCTATTCAGTTATCGCAAGGCTTTACCTGCATTGTGCGCCAACGGCAGCATTCACAACTTGATCCTTGGCTCACTCAAGCTCTCATGAGCAATCTGACTGCTTTTCGTCGCTTTGCTAAACGATTGCGTGAAGACTACGACGCGGTGAAGGCGGGTGTAACTATGTCAGTTAGTAATGGCCCCGTTGAAGGGCATATTAATCGACTGAAAATGTTAAAACGACAGATGTATGGTCGCGCCAAGATAGACCTACTTGAGCGACGATTTTTGTTGGCTACCTGAAGGATAAGGTTTCACACTTGAAACTTTTTGCTATTAACTTCAAACTTAATTATGAGCTATAGAAATCAGTTCATTTGGCAAAGAGCAGTTCAACTTGCCATTAATTGCTATAAATTTACACGCCTATTTCCTCAATCAGAATTGTATGGCTTAACCAGCCAAATTCGACGTTCTTCTGTATCTGTAGCATCTAATATAGCAGAAGGCTATGGAAGACGCTCAAAGCCAGAATACATACAGTTTTTACATATTGCTTTAGGCTCTTTGAGAGAGCTAGATACGCAATTAATCATTGCAAGAGTTGTAGAGTTAGCTGACAAAAACCTTTTCACTCCTCTATTGAATGAGGTTGAGGAAATGCAAAGTATATTAGTTGCTAGCTTAAACAAACTCAAAGCTTGAATTTATTATTTCCTTCTTTCTCCTTCTGCCTTCTGCCCTCTGCCTTCTGCCTTAAAGCGCGTAACCTTTCATGATCACCAAAAGCTGACAAGAACCTTATTGTGGTTTCATTTGCAGTTATTGTGGTTTTGAGACCCCTCTTATTTGCAAATAATGTGGTTTCAAAAATGGCTTGTTTGCAGTTTTAACGATTTATGTTTGCAGTTCGCTACAGCTACAGGTAGAACTGGCGGAAAACGAGAAACGGGTTAACTATACCCGTGACCAGATTGAACGACTTGCTGAACGCTTACGAACCTTGAATTACAGGGAGATTCGCGGTCGTCCGCGAGAAGGAGAGAAAGCATTAGGGCCGGCTTTAGCAGTGGCAATTGGGGTATCTACTCGTTATGTACGTAAGATACTGAGTCAGCAGCGACAAGAAGAAGCTGGCGAAGAAAATAGGAACTTAGATCCTATTTTTCAGAAGCTCAAGCTACTTAAGAAGATTGAGTCTGCGACGCAAGAGTTAGTAGTGCTACTAGAGTCAGATCAACCTACGCGTGCAGAGCAGTCTTTATCTAAAGCTATTCCCACTTTCCTAAAAACTGTAAAGAATAGTATCAATGAGGCAAAAGTTGCAGCCAAGAGTCGGGCTATAACCTGAGTTAGCGATCGCCTAATCCAAGAGCGATCGCTTGCCCACTAAAAAATTATGGTTACAGCAATTTTCAAGTAATTGAACCACACACTCAGGTAGACTGAAGAGATAGTATTGTGTGAATAGATGCCAGTATCTTATTCAAGGGACTTGCGTGAGCGAGTGATTAGGGCTTGGGAAGCAAAGGAAGGCTCTCAACGGCAGTTGGCGCAAAGATTTAAGGTCAGCTTGTCATTTGTGCGAAATCTACTGCGTCAGTATCGGACAAATGGACGAATCGAGGCGAAACAGCGTGGAGGGTACCAAAAGCCGACAATAATCAACGAGCATCTATCGCTGATTCAGTCTTTGGTTAAGGAAAAAAATGATTTGTTACTCAGAGAATTATGCGATCGCTATGCAGAACGCACAGGGATTAGAGTCAGTACCACGACAATGCATCGTGCCGTCGAAAAATTAGGCCTGCGTGTAAAAAAAAAAGTCTTTATGCCAGTGAGCAAGATACCCCACGAGTGCAAGAGTTAAGACATGATTATCGCCGAAGTTTAGATCGCATTGATGTCCGAAACCTTGTATTTATCGATGAAGCGGGATTGAATTTATCAATGTCGCGGTTGTTTGCCAGAGCAGTAAATGGCGAAAGAGCAGTTGGTAGTATTCCTGGAAGCAAGGGTGGAAAAGTTTCTTTAGTGGGTGCTTTAAACCTTGATGGACTGGTTGCAGCAATGACTGTGACAGGAAGCATAAATACTGAGGCCTTTCTTACCTATGTGACTCAAGTCTTAGCACCTCAGTTGTGGAAAGGGGCTATCGTGGTTATGGATAATCTCCGGGTTCATCACGCCGAACGTGTAAGAGTTGCAATTGAGTCCATTGGTGCAAAAGTCAAGTTTTTGCCCCCTTACTCTCCAGATTTATCTCCTATAGAACTGTGTTGGTCAAAACTGAAGCAACTTCTCCGTTCCTGTGAGCCACGCACCCTGGAATCACTCGACCAAGCAATGTCTGAGGTTGTCAATTACATTACCGAAGATGATGCCCTCGGTTGGTTCAACCACTGTGGTCTATTTACCTGAAAATTGCTGTAAACTCAGACATACGCGCTTGACAAAGATTTTAAAGCATATTATGAGCGTTTGAATCATATCTTAGGATAAGAGTTTATAAAAATGCTATGTTCACACGGTTATTTTGTATGATTTCTGTTTGAAAAAGTTTTTTAAACGGGGTGAAATGATCAACCGATACCGTTGGCGAATGTAATACATAGTTGTATTTTAAAGTATTATGCAAGCTCAAGTCTTCAATCTGTTGTTGCAGTTTTTAGTTGTAATACTTTTGTTATGCGTTTGTAACACTTTCACCAACAGTATCATCAACCGTGCAGAAAGTTACGCTAAGGCTGAAAGCTTTACCCAGCAAGCATATTAGCTACTCCTTTTTGACAGCATCCGTGAGTGGCTGTTTCCCCTCATGGGTGCTGTAGAAAAACGAGGGTCTAAGATGCTTGCTGGATAACGCTTTTAGCCTTAGCGTACAATTTTCCCGTTTTGGGTGCGACACGATGGCGCACGAAGGGTTGGAAGCCCCTATATACAAAGCTTCCAAAAGATGAGTGAGGAACCGATTCCTCCAGTCTAGTGTCCAAGGCTGTTCCTAACATTCCCATGCGCCACTGGTAACGGTGGTGTGTGAAGCGGAAAGTAAAGCCCAAGGAAGCATTTAGCCTAAAAATGTAACCGGGCAAAGGAAAGATTGGATGGGTGAATATAAATGAATCCTTATTGAGGCATCGTAAGAAAAGGTCATCGAAAAGGCTGACACGGTGATACGAGTGAATGTACTGAATACCTCAGAAATATTCAGCCAAGGTTCAACTCCCCATTTCAGTTGAACTAGGACACCAAACACTCCGGTGTAGAGAGGACACCCTACCCAATTAAATCTCATCCGTGCGTAACGTAGTAACCCCAATGAAGTCTGGGATTTACCCAGTAAGCAATCCGTAAGGAAAGCCGAATTCTTCAGTGGGTCAAGGATGCTTCCAAAAGCGAATGCCACCAGCCGAAAGGCAAGGGAAATCCATAACCCGGTGGATAGGGCAGATGTCCAACCTGAAAAGGTGCTGACGGGAAGCAGGTGAGTCAACCAATATCCGTTGTAATGATTTCAAACCGAGGTGTAAGTTAGATGCAGGCAACTGTAAACCGAACCAAGGGACAGACTAATTGGAATTGTGTCAACTGGCGCAAAGCCAATCGGATTGTTCGGAATTTGAGACAGCGAATCTTTAGGGCAAAAACTGAGGGCAATCTGAAAAAGGTACGCTCTCTCCAGAAACTGATGCTACGCAACTATTCTAATCGCTTAGTTAGCGTTAGAAAAGTAACGCAGTATAACAGAGGTCGAAACACTCCAGGAATAGATAAAGTAGTAATCAAAACTGCTACAGCCAGGGGTCAGTTAGTAGATAAATTAACTGATTACTCTCCCTGGAAATCATCACCAGCACGACGAATTTACATCCCAAAAGCTAATGGGAAGAAACGACCTTTAGGAATCCCAGTAATACAAGATCGTACCATCCAGGCAATGGTTAAAAATGCCTTAGAACCCGAATGGGAAGTAATTTTTGAAAGGTCTAGTTACGGCTTTCGACCAGGACGTAGCCCCCATGATGCTATTGCCAGTATCTATAACCTAGCCCGACCGAATAAACGGAAGAAATGGGTCGTAGATGCAGACATTCAAGGGTGTTTTGACAACATATCACATAATTTTCTGTTAGAGCTTTTAGCAGGCTTTCCAGCCCGTGAATTAATTAAACAGTGGCTACTAGCAGGATATATGGAAGCAGGTTCATGGCATCCAACAGATGCTGGTACACCGCAAGGGTCTGTTGTCAGTCCGTTGTTAGCAAATATAGCTTTGCACGGTATGGAATCTGCCTTGGGAGTTAAATATAATAAAGACGGAGAACTCCGTGCATCTAGAGCTTTGGTGAGATTCGCCGATGATTTTGTGGTGTTCTGTGAAACACTTGAAGATGCAAAAACTGTTCTTCAAATCCTGAATAACTGGATGCAAGCTAGAGGGCTTACCCTCTCTCAGGAGAAAACCAAAATATCGCATCTCACAGAAGGGTTTGACTTTTTGGGTTTCAATATCAGGCACTACAAAGACCAAACTACTAAAACTGGATGGAAGCTGTTAATCAAACCTAGTAAAAAGTCTGTGCTAAATATTCGGAGTAAACTGCGTTCTGAATGGCTTAACTGTAAAGGTAAGTCAGCAGATGCAGTCATTAAAAAGCTCAATCCGATTATTCGGGGACAAGCGAATTACTTCCGAGTTGGGGTAGCCTCAAAAATTTTCAATTCTCTTGACCATTGGTTATATGAGAAACAGAAAATGTATGCCAAACGCACTCATCGAAATAAATCTGATAGCTGGCGTAAGGCTAAATACTGGGGAAATCTAAATCTTGATAGACCATTTGACCGATGGGTATTTGGTAATAAACAAACCGGAGCCTATATGGTGAAATTTGCCTGGTTCAAGATTGAAAGGCACATTCTTATTAAAGGTAAATCATCACCCGATGACCCCAAATTAAGGGACTACTGGATTAAACGGCAAGAAGCTAAAACTAAATCCGAATTAATCAAAAGTAGGCAGAAGATAGCCCAAAAGCAACAATATGTCTGTCCTGTATGCGGGGAATCTCTATTAAATGATGAGGAGTTACATCTTCATCATAAAAAGCCAAAATCTCAGGGTGGTGGTGACAATTACGGCAACCTACAACTCGTACATCTGTACTGCCATCAGCAAATACATTCTGGAACAATTTGTAGTTTATGACTTGCTTGAGCCGGATGCGTTGCAAGGCGCAAGTCCGGTTCTGAGGGGGCGGGATTATAGCGATATAGTCCTGCTACCCGACCACGGTGATGCCAGAACCAACTTTAGATGTATTGGAATTAATAAAAGTTATCCTGATGTATCAGATAATTAACATGTTTTTGATACCATTTTCTTCAATGTTTCTGCCTGCAAACCAAAGTCTTTTCAGCTTTCGTCTTGAAGTTCTATCAAAGCTTGTTCTGCCATGTAGCACACGCTCGTTATCTAGTATTAACATCTCATTTGGTTGGAGCCTGAAAATGGTCTGACTAGACGGTTTGTTTGTAAAGTAATTTATCAAGGTGAGTGCTTGCTCTATTTTTTTGTCAGCCTTGATCTCATACATTATTGGGTTATAGCTTATACCAATCTTCCCATCATTCCTTCTGAAAAATAGTTTTTTATTATACTTAAATAAACCTCCTTTCGGTCTTCTCCTGGAATACTCTATATATTCACTAAATAATTGCTCCGCAATTTCTAAAGACAAGGACTTAATGTAGCTATACACATCATCTGCAAATACCATTTGACTGAAGCCACCGTTTTTAGCCTGCTCACAACAGTATAAACACAAATACTTTGGTGATTTCTCCTTAAAGTGACCATCAGTATGCATGGGTTGAGCGCTATTTGAGTTAAGTTGCATATTGCTCAAATTAAACTGAGGGTTGTATTCCACGCTATAGATAAGGGAACTAGCTTCTTGTGTCTGTGACATCAAGTCGCCAAAGAATGGATTAGCCTTTTCAGCAAACTCTTGTATGTCTAGAGTTGAACTAAACGTAAGAATACAATAATCTCTTACTCCAATAACTTCTACTATCTCATCAAAATTTATCTTTGTTTCCTCAACCCTAATCCTGAGAAGGTTAGAATTATCTATATTTATTTTTACATAACTTTGTCTCAGTAAGCTAGGGAGACTATTAAAATATCTAATTTCCTGAGAGTTCATATTGGGAAATTCTACTTGTAATCATCGCCAAAGAACTAAAGGCGGATAGCCTAAGTAAGGTAGAACTATCCGCTTGTTTTGAGCCTATATCTAACCGAGCTGATTAAAATTATTAGCGGACTGGTTGAGGGCGGCTTTGATCTAGGAAAAATTGAAGTTGCCGATCGCCATCTCCTTGAGAAAGAGGAGAATAATTGGGTGGACCACCGCAAGGAATAGATACACAATCGTCACGACAGTCTTCACATTTATCTTCGGAAAATAGCACACCAAAGTGTTCAGCAAATAGTGCGCGAGTCTGTTCAAAAGCAACAACAAGTGCTTGCTCATCTTCTGCACCTCGCAAACCAAAATATGGAAAATGATGCAAGAAGCGACCTAGTAAATTTTGGCAGTCATCTTGATACTTAGCTGTATCAAGAATGTGATAATGCCAGAAAGTATCAATATCCTGGGTGGGAACGTTTCCAATGCCAGGATATAAGAAGCATAAAGTCAGAAACTGCTTATATAGGCGAGCAACCTCATCCGCTTTCACCAAAGTCCATTTTGGACCTTGGTGATGGTTTGTAATTTTGTAGATAATAGGCTCAAGATTTAGCTGATTAAGACGACCTTGGAAAGCATCTAGGTCAGCGTTAGAAATGTTTGCTTTTGGCAAAATTGATTGCAAATTCATTGGAATTTATGCTCCAAAAATAGTTAATAAACTGAAAGCGATATAGACATGATTGAAAAATGGTTTGAACTCCACTATTTAGTAAAGGCATTCCTTTATTAAATAGCTAGTTTTATTGGACTCGCTTATTTAAGTCTGAAATTAATAATAAAGTATTTATTCTGCCCAAGTAAGTTTTACGAAAAATGTCAGTAAGTCTGATAGAATCTAATTTACAACTTTGGGAAAGCGAACTTCTTTGGGAAAAAACTTGGGAAAACCAGCGTCTTAAAATTTTTTTATTCATTTTTGTTATGAGCAGTACAGGTCGTCATCTTAGTTGGAAAGCAGGTAAAAATAATGCAAACATACTGTTAGAAGCTTTACACTGTCTTGCTGATGGAGATTTAGATGGACTTGGAGTGACACCACATTTTATAAGAAATATCAATTCTCATTGGGAAGAAAAAAACTTGTGGGTAACGAAGGCAACACTTTACGCTCTATCTTGTTTGACGGAGAAACAAGGTAAAAAACTAGAACCAGAGCAAATTCGTAATGCTCTTCATTGTTTAGAAGCTCTAGGATTTTTAGAGGATAAGCGTGGCGCAAGCAACTCAAAGACAAAAACTAGCTCAAAGAACTGGTGCTTTGTTCTGAAATTCAATCATCAGGAAAAGCAAGAAAATTTGTATTGGCTGTTTGGAAGAAAGGATGAAGAAGGAGAGTGGGAACGTCGCAGAGTTTATAAAGATCGAGTCTTGCAACCTAAGTCACAAAAAATCTCCTTATCTGGCTCTATAGCGATACCTGAAGCAGAAGACTCGATAGAAAAGAGAGGTAATGAGATTACTCCAGATGAAAAAGCACCTAACATTACTACTTTATATGTATGTAATGATGACCCCTGTTTTGTTGGAAGAGAAGAAACAATTGCAAAACTCGATACTCTCTTTCAACAAGGAGCTAAGACCGTTCTAATTTTAGGTGAAGGCGGTATCGGTAAAACAACATTAGCTTGGCAGTACCTCAAACACTTTGAACTGTTCATTGACTACCGTATGGCAAAAGAAGCCAAAGATGTCACGCCTGCCGAAGTTTTATTAGAGGACTGTCTGAAGCGATTCTTTAACGAAGACTTAGGATGTGAGTTTGGCATCGCCCTAGATAGTTTGCGGCGTAAACTTCAGAATGATAAACGGCAAATTGGTATACTGATTGATAATTTAGAGCCTGCACTTCAAAATGGACATTTTATCGAAGAACACAAGCGTTATATAGAATTATTGCGGGTGCTTTCGGACACATCCGTAAAATCAACTACCTTAATTACAAGCCGAGAACCACTATACGAACCTGGAGTAGTACCTTATATTTTAGGGGAACTAAGCAGCGAGGCATGGCGCAAGTTTTTGGAGTCTCGTGGTGTTGATGTGGGTAAAGAGTCAACATTGAGCCAAATTCATAAATCATACGGAGGCAATGCTGAGTTCATGAATGTTCTTAGCAGTGCTATTTGGAATGAATGTCAGGGAAGTTTAGAGAGATATTGGCAAAAAAATCAGAATGACTTACTGCTAAATCCCACCTTAGAAGCATTTATTAAAAGACAATTTAATAAGCTTGAAAGCGATAATATACAGGCATACCAACTACTTTATCGACTGGGTTGCTGTCGTTATCAAGATGTACCATTTGTTATGGAAGAAGGGCTTTCATACTTACTATGGGATGTAGAAAAGGATAAGGATAAAAAACGAGTTATTAAAGCATTAGGCGATCGCTCTCTAATCAAAACCAATGATGAAGGGTACTATTTACATCCGGTAATTCGTGCAGAGGCAATAGAAAGATTAGAATCTAGCAAAGAATGGAAGCAGTGCAACCAAAGTATAGCTGATTTTTATTTTAATAAAATTAACGATATAGAAGATGATAAGGTAGCTAAATTTGCTTTTGAGGCATTCTATCATTACGAATCAATTCAAAATATACAAAAATGCTTTTCAACTTTAATTAAAATCTTGGGAGCCGAAGATTCAATTGAAAATATTCGCATTTCTATCAATTTATGGAAACATAAAAGACAGATTTTATATATGTCAGAGAAAATTTTAGAAAGTTTGGATGATGCCGAAAGAATTTTAGTTTTAATACCTGCAAGTGTTGTGTATACAGAAATAGGGGAAATCAAAAAAGCGCTACAGAATACAGAAAAAATTTTAGAACTAAAAAATAAGTTTAACACTCTCAATACTAATATTATATTTGCTTGGATATCAGCACATTCCATCGCTAGTAAGTCAAATAGAATACTAGGAAAATTTCAAGATTCATTAGAAGATGGTAAAAAAGCTTTTCAAGTGGCGAAAAGTAATAATTTCCAGATGGGGAAAGCCATAGCATTGTATGAACTTGGAACTACGTATATAGAAATGTGTAAACCTGAGATAGCACTCGAACACTACTTAGTAGCAGCTCAGGAAGCAATCAACGCTCAAATATCTGAAGAAGACTATGATAGACTTATTAAAGGAAACAAAATTAAAGAAAATTTATCAATCATAGTAGATAATATCCTACAAAAATATATCACCGATTGCAAAAAAAATCCTGCTCAAAATATATGGTGTTATCGAATACTATATAGTATTTCGAGTTGCTTTAATATAATAGGCTCTTACAAGTTTAGTAAAATATTTGCAATTAGAGCATTAAGCTTTGTGAGAGACGAAGGTAATAAAGCTTGGGTTAATCTATTGTTAGGAGATTCATACTCCGGTCTTGGTATAGCTGAAAAAGCTAGCAAACACTATCAAGAAGCAATGAAATTTATAAAAAATAGTAGTGATATATTTGTTAACGCTAATGTTTTAAAAAAAAATGCAGAGTTTCATCAAAAAAAATTCCGAATTGAAGAAGCTTTAGAAACTTATAAAGAGTTAGAAAATATTTTACATACAACAGATTACACAAACTTAAAGGCAAATACTTTTTACAATATAGGACTAATTTATTACCAAAAAGATGAATTAATTGAAGCTCTCTCTTACTGTGATCGCTCAATAGGAATTTTGGCTGAAGTAACAACTCCTTTACTGACTTTATGTCAAGAATTACAAATAAAAATCATCAAAGATATACAAGATAAACTTTAAAGGTTCCGAATTAACTTTGGTTTGGGGTAGCCTCAACTGCACAAGCGTTTTGAGAGGTCGTGGCTCGGAGTCGGCGCAGCGGAGTGCAGAAGAGCGGGGCGGGATCTAGTTGGTTTAACCAGTAATCTTTCTGCCCTTTTGAGCCACCGACTCCCTTGGCGCAGCGGTCACAAGTTCGTCGGCGATGGGGCGAGATTATCGACTAAAACCGCGCCCCCGTTGGTTTTGCTCTCGTATCTCTTGCTGCTGTTCAAGGGGCTAAATGAGCAATCGTACAGAAAGTTACGCTAAGACTGTAATCCTTACTGGATAAGCATTCTGCAAATCAATATTTTTCACAATTCTCGATGTACCAATTAACCTATAGATTATTTAGTGCAACAATTTTATACGGTACAGCAAGGGTTTGAAGCTCCTAAATTTCAGAGACTTCAATTGGTACAGTTTTATCCGTGGCGATCGCAGTATTGAAAGCGGCTCATCAATTCCTTAGCGTAAGTTTCTGTTTGATTGCTCATTTACCCCCGTAGTGCCGATTGCTGATAAGCTGCTACTGACTATTGCAGAGGCACAAGCTTTAACTGGATTGTCTAGAGAATTCCTGCGAGACGCAATTAACAAAGGTGAGTTAAAAGCCAAAGTGATTGGCAAGGGTTGGCGAGTTAAACGCAGTGACCTACAAGAGTACGTTGACAAGCTATTTTGATTCTCGCCAAACTGCGACAGGGTAAATCTCGCCAGGAGCGTAGATATATATCGCTATTTGAAACAGTGGCGATATTTGACGTGATTGCATAGGAGTGCAGTATTGAAAGCGATCGCAGATCCGCTCTTTTGAAATTTGCTCCTTGGAGGTCGGCTTTTTTAAACTTTTTCTATCTCAGGAATGATTTAGCAATTGCTATAGCTACGCTAACAGATAAATAATTAGTATGTGCGTAAAAATGATTCCCGCTATAACAACAGCAGAATTAATTGAATCATTAAAACTAATTATTCCAGTACTAGCAGCAGTCGGTGGTCTGACTACTGCAATCATAGGACTTTGGAGATTCATTGGGCCGAAACTTTATTTAAAAATGGTTAACCCTGAAGGAGAAGTCAAATTAGGAAAACCAATATTAGGAGAACTAACTCGATTCGGTAATAGTCTTGATGCTCCGCTCGCCTATTTATATCATCTTGAAGTTATTAATAAAAATAGATGGATGCCAGCTAATAATGTTCGCATATTATTGACGAGAATCAGCAGAACTGCTACTGATGACACCTTTTTACACGAAAACTTACCCGGTTCCATCCAGCTTAAGTGGTCGGCGAAGAGAAATGAGGTGGAATCTTGTTCTAGCCAGATAATTGGAGCTGGCAGTAATGCCGTCGTTAACTTAGGCTTCCTCATCCAAACCCACAATGACTTTGAGCTAGATATTTGTGTGGTAACACCGAACTTTCAAGGAAAAATTCAGGCAAACCAGAAGATGGATCTTGAAGTTGTAGCCCAAGCCGAACATACCAGATCAAACACTGTATGTATCCAGATTTTTTGGGACGGGCAATGGAACAATTATCCCGATTTGATGAAGAAGCACCTTCAGGTAACTGTAGTGAAATGTAAGAGGCGAGAGAAGCAATGATTTGTGGCTTAACTTCCTAGCCTCGACCGCGCAGCTTGCAGTAATCCGATCTGGCTCCCACATTGCAATCGCTGCGAAGTTTTGAAAATTTTATACAACACCAATTTTTTAACGGTTTCTTACTCAATACCAGATTTTTGGCTCAATACCAAAAAGGCGTTATATCAATATATGTAGTTAGTAATTACACGTTTTGGCTCTTACGTGGAATAGTCAATTGAAACTGGCACGGTGATGCCAAACTGGTTGTGCTTTTACCCAAAATGTAACCAGACCCAAAAGTTGTCAGGGTCTGGTTACAGCTCTTGTAAAAATTTCCTCGTCAGCACTTGGTACGGGTCTATGAAGAAGTGCCAGCTTCTCTTCACTAAAGAAGCTGTATTCAAAGCACAAAGGCTGGGGTGTGGGGTAAGCCTGGGCTAGAAAAACCTTGGGATTATCGGCGGCGCTAGAGGGAAGATTGAACACGTAAAGCGCCCCCGACTACACCAAAGGCTTTGGACAGTCTACTTCAACCGGGTTGTTAGCCTGCTTACTGCTTGAGGATTGTTAATTTAACGAATGACGTTAACATGCCCATCTGGAACAAATGGGCATTCATCTTCGTCAAAAGTGATTACTAGCTGATGTGTAACAACCAATCCTCCAATAATCTGTGCTGCTTCTTCTGGAGACATATCTGGTTGAGCGTTATTAACATCCTGAGCAATTACATAGTAAGTCCAAATACCTTCAGGTTTCTCCTCATTGGCAAAGAAGAAAATTCCGGTGTATATCCCGTCAGATGGTTTCTCATCAGGAGAAATGCCATCGTCTTGCATCTGCATCTTACGGTACTCACCACTAGGCCCAATTAAGAAGCATTGAACAAATAGTTCAGCACCTCTTAATTGCTTACCTTCCTTGTCAAAAAACTCAGCTCGAATGAGAAATGGTTCTTTTCGGTAGCCACGCACTACTTCAGGAGCGGAAATTTTGTAGTTTGAGAGAACATGAATATTTGTATTCATGTCACTCGCTGAGTAGGTATATGTTTTACCTGTTGTTACCCTGGTATATTCCCACTTGAGACCTGCTGCGAAAGGTTTACCTAATGCAACTGGCTCAGGGTAAACAAATGACATCTTTAACCCTTCTGACAGAGTTAATTCACCTGGACTTGGAACTGTGTTGTCTTGTCCACGTCGAACAGGATCACGCACATCGCTGGCAGCAGCAGCAGTCGCAACGGCAGAGGCAGCAGCAACAAGTCCTGCTGCAACATAACTAGATCCACCACCTGATGCACCTATGCTGCAACAACTCCCACTTCCTGTACTTGGATCAACAGTTCCTCCTGCTGTAACACTGACACTACCCGTTCCGGAGGTAGCCTCTACAATTGAAGCGGCAATTAGCAGAATAACAGCTATGATTGCTAGCAAAACTTTCCACCAAGGGTCTTGGTAGGGCAAATCTCCATATTGTCCAGAGAAAGGTACTCTGGGTGTAACTCCTGCTTCTAGATTGAGTGGTAAAAAGCCAGGTGGACAGAATTCAAAATCAGAATCATGTCCGTTAAAAAGTCTGCCAAATGAATTCAGAAGTTGTACAGCTTCTGTATCATCAACTTTAGATTTTCGTTTTCCACCACAACATTTATTCTTGGGAACAACTAAATCTTGAAACTTTACTTCTATAACTCCTTCTGGAGTCTCAGCAGTAAAAGTTGTTGATGCTGGGTTGAATTGAACGCGAGTGACAAAAATCTTCTTGATAACTCGTTTACGCCCTGTGGATGTTTCTGCAATAAAACTAATGTAGTGAGTTCCCGGTGGGGTACTTGAAAAATCCGCATTCCAAGATAGAACACGAGCTGCATTGCTTTCAAGATTACTGATAAAATGTGTAAAAGGGGTAATAGAAATACTGGGATGCGAAACACCCTCAACATAGATCCTGATGCCTGTTGCCGCTACCGCTCCCACATTAATAAAGTGGGCATTCAGAAACTGTTTGCCTAGGGCAACTTCAAAAATGCCGTCAGGGAGCATGAACCCAGTAATAGGCTCTGTTGCAAATGGTCGATTGGGTATTGTTATTGTGTTCATAGCTTTAGCTTCCTGTTTACTGTTCTGCATCTTCAGTTGGGAGAACTAGCACACTCAGTCCTCCAACCGTAGAGTTGTCAACTAGTTGCTCAACATGAAGCAACGAAGCACCACCTTTTACAGTTCCAAGTAGAGTTAAACCAGTTCGCTGTCCAGGTTCTATTTCAATTCCATCAATTACAGGGACAGCGTTTTTAAGTTGGTCTTCACAAGGATAAAGGGTTTGAACAAAGCCTATCTCTGCAACTTCTCCCTCTCCTGAAATTTTGAAATCACGACCCAAGTGTTGAATCAAAGGTTTAATTTGTTCCAGTCTGTCTTGACGAACTCTAATCTGAAACTTTTTGGCTTTTGGCTCTGGGTTGTGTATTTCAAAAGCAAGTCGGAAGAAACCTCTCGCTGCTAAGGCAACAGAAATATTTCTTTGGGCAGTGTGTCGATCAGTAGGAACATTAAATTCTTTGGTTGCTGGCAATGGATCTAAAGCAGGATGAAAAGCCTCTGCCAATAAACATTCGTGTCCTTCGTTAACGAACTGTGGTACCCACGGTGTCAGACAGAGTACATCCGCCGATTCTCCTGAACCGAGTTTCACATAAGCTGTTCCAATAAAGTTTGCTGTGGTGCGATCAAAACCAACAGAGGGATTAGCCCAGTAGAAACGCACCGTAGCATTCTCCACACTGGATGTACCGTTGTTAACTACATTTGCCCAAACATAGCAAGATTTACCTGCTATCGGTATACCCATAGCACCTTCAGGATTATCCCCAGGAACTGTCCAAATGTTAGGACTATCCCACCAAGGATTACCGTCCTGAATTTCCAGATTAACTGTCATAGCATTGCTCCTTCTGGATTTTGGATTATTTGTTTCACTAAAACCTAAATCAAAACACCCCTCTAGCCACGATTACTTTATCGGGTTCATTTCGGGTTGACAGTATCCACAACGGTACTTTCCAGTCTCTCTGCTTTGCTAAGAAAAGCACTTGAGCAAACCATCCTTATAAAGAGCCGCGCTACCATAGCTACTCCGAGCTTCTTTGGAGCCTTAAGAGATCGCGCTTTTCTGTGGGAGACTGAGAACTACAAAAAGTTACTACACGGAACTTTTTGTTAATTTCGGGAAAATATTTTAGTCATATTTCATAAATTTTTCGTAAAAAATGACTATTTTTGTGATTTTTTATACAGCATTTTTGTTGCCTAAAAAATATACTGTTGCTAACAGTCATAAATTATCAGCTATTTGAAAATTAATTAGCATACAATACAATCAATGATTGGGAGTGTCATTTTTTTGGTAAATTAGCTAAAATTTCGGCAATTTCCCTAACAAAAATTTTGAAAATTGACCAAGGGTAGATGCCAACAGTTTGAAATGTCAGATCCAAGTCCACGATGGCTACGTGGATGCCTAAGCCAGCTATCCCAGTCATTGACTCTGGCAATGCAGCATACCAAGTTGATGTTACACCTGTATTGGGGTAGTGTTACGAAAACTGTCACCAGGGGCAAAGTAATGAATAAGGAAAAGCGATTTCTTAATATATATGTAGCATTACACGTAAGGGCTATTACGTGTAATTAAGAGCGAAAACTATTGATTCTACGTTGTTATAAAAAAGTGAAATAAGCGGCTCAAAGTGATATTTCGCTAACGGTATCCACTGCTCATTTGACCCCATTCATGCCATCATCGCGCAATAATTTTTTTTGCGAAGGAAGAAAGCAGACATACTCATCGCCATCAAGCCAATCGGATGAGAAGATTCGGGAATTTGTGCTGTTTGACTCACAGAGAAAAGCGCAAAGGTACGGATTGCATTTATATCAGTGCCAGATATATCTGGATTAATGGTGATATTTATCACACAACTACAAATTCCACCGCTTTGATAAGTTGCTTCTAAAAATTCACTCCATTTGCGTCCTGCATAATAATCTGCATAGTTACCCAAGATACTGCCAAAATAGTTAGGGGCAAAAATAATATTGCCTTGATTATCAATGAGCCGGATACCCAAAGCGGATTGTTGAGGAATAAGATAATCTTGAGTTCTTTGTGTTTCACCTATGGCAATTGAAGCAGGATAAGTGGTTTCTAATAAATTATCAATTGCATTGCGTGCCGCTTCAGCACCTTGAGCATCAAGCCAAAATGTGGGTTGACGAATCAAGTTAGAAGGATTACCAAATAAATTGGTGAAAGTACTCTGCACAAAGTTAACATTGTAAGGAATAGTGGCAATTTCCAACTCTTTAATGCCAATGATATTACCCTGAGAGTTAAACTGAATTGTGGCAGCTTGAACTGAGTGGGAAATGAGGCTGAATGCTGAGGTGGCAAGGGTTAAGAGGAAAATTTGTCTAAGTTTAAATATCAGCTTTAGTGTCACCATAAGACTATGTAATTATAAGGAGATATGAAAGTATGCTAAAGCATATTAAAATTCTCTAGCAACAATTTAAACACCTATATGGATGCCTAAGCCAGGAAGTTTCGCTTTTACTTCAAGGGGTTTTTGGGATAAACCCTCGAAAAGGGGGATTATGAAAAGTGAGTTTTGACGCTATCACCCTATAACTCTTGCCAGATAAGATTCTTGGCTAAACCCCGTCTCAGAAAGTGTACAATTTGAGACAAGTCTGAATTATGTCTCTTTACATGTCTCAAAATACCATTCTTAGATCGTCTAAGAAATAGTGATATTCTTCACCCTGACTAGCTTTCACCGATCGCGTACTAATCAAAAGAGTGAAGTACCATTCAACAACAAATTCTAGAATCCCCCTTTTCGGGGGTTAATGCAAAAAACCCCATTATCTCGCCCGTCAGTGAAAGTTGGGGATAAAGTTGAGTTTTTCAACGACAGTGTTCACAAGTGGCAAGTCGGAATCATTAAGAGCGTTCAACTAATGTCTTCATATTTTTGTAGCGCAACAATTGAGTATCGAGGCAATAAGTGTAAAGTATGTCAATTAGAAATCTTCAGAAGTGATTGGATCAAATTTCTGCATCATTTGCGTTAAAGATGCAGCCAAAGTTGCACGTCCAGTTCTAATTGGGAGGGGCGGGAGATAATACTCCCCTTCGACCTAACTCAATATTTAAAGCTTTCTCTGTCACCTTCTCATAATGGTTGTCATAATCTTAAAAAAGCCGAATGCTCCATTTAAAACACCTGCTGTTTTCACTCCACCCATCATCGCTCCCATAATGCCGAGTGAAAGTGTATCGACTCCGGTCAGGTATAGATTTTTAATTGGTGTTCTAGCCCCGATCCAGGATTGATCCAGGCGTTCAGGAATACAGGGAATGCCAAAGATAGCACCGCGATCGCTAGCATCAAAGTGTTCCACCGTCAGTGGAGTCGAGAGTTCGGCATACTCAATCAAATCCTGAAAGCCAGGGTAGTGGCGCTCCACTAACTGAATCAGGGATTGGGTAATTTGGGCTTTCAGTTCAGTGTAATCCGCGCCTCGCCGTCGCCAGGATTGTTCCCGCCACTGCGAAAAGAAATCATAGTCAACGTGGGCAATGATTTCTGCCGTATGCACCTCAGCTAATGGATCTTTAAGCGATGGAAATGAGAGATAGCAGAATTTAGCGACAGGGATGGGTGGATCTTGGGCAATTGCGTCGTGGTTATAGGTCGTGTAAATCCAATGGTTCTCACCCTGAAATCCCAGTTGCTGTGGACTCTCTTTGAACCCTAAATATACCGTCACCATACTGCTACTTTTTGGAAATGCTTGAATTTTCTGGCGCTCTGCCAGCGCGTAGTTGGGTGGAATCAGCTTCACATAAGTATTGAAGGCTCCGGCATCAGACACCACAATAGGTGCAAAGTACGTTTCCAGGTCTGCCAAGGCATGTGCTGTATCTTGGGCTTTCACTCCCACTGCCACCCCGGATTCCAACAAGATTTCTGTGACTCGGCGTTGGGTGATGACGACACCACCCCCCTGTTCAATCACGGGAATAATGGCTTGGGCGATCGCCTTTGCCCCACCCACAGGATACCAGCCGCCCTTAAAATAATGGGTAACAATCGCACCATGAATGCCAAAGCAACTTTGAGATGGCGGTAAGCCATAATCTGCCCACTGGGAAGCCAGTAATGCTTTGAGTTGGGCATCTTGAAAATGTCTGTTCAAATAATGCTGGGTTGTTTGTCTAGCAATGGCCCCGAAATGACGAACAAACCGCCTGAGTAGAGGATGCAGCAATACCGGAAATAGCTCCAACATTGAATGCGCCCCAAACCAAAATGCTGCTTTCTGGACATCCTTAAAGTACCGCCGAATGGCTGTCTGCTCGTGAGGAAAGCGCTGGATTAGATCAGACTCAAAGCGATTGGGGTCAGAATAAACCTCAAAGGTGAAGTCCGGGTAGACAAATTTTTCAAACGGATCGGGCATCTTGTGCCAATTCAAATTGCCATTGGTGAGATAGTCAAACACAGCTTTGCCAGTGCCTCCATCTCCCATATTTCCAACATAGTGCAGCCCCACATCCCAACTAAATTTTCTCTTGCGCTCGAAGGTATGGGTGAATCCCCCAGGGGTGAAATGCTGTTCTAACACTAAAACGCTTTTGTGATAAAGCTTAGATAGGAGCGCGGCAACCGTCAACCCACCAATTCCAGAGCCAATCACAATTACATCAAACCGCTGCTGTCGAGTTGTTGTGACCATAGTTACTCTCATAAAGAATGTAGATGTTGGGGTATGAGTATCATCAGAACAAAAAATCGGGATAAACTTAAAAGCCTTATTCGCTAAGGATTTTCCTGATAACGAAGGTCATTAACTTCAACTTATTATCGACTCACTACTCAATGAGAAAATAAGGGTTTCAGCCTTTAAATATGCTTGTATTACTCCTGTAATACCTCTTAACCCGGTTTCTGCGCGAATGCTACTCATACCCCGAATGGAGCGAGATTAACCGGGGAGGCAATCAGGCGATTGGTGGATGGGCTGTGCAAGCAAGCCGGAATTACTAAGAAGATGTCACCGCATCGGCTACCTTTCCTTTTGCGACTTATTCTAAGCCAGAGGAGGTTAACCCAAATATTAACTAAAAGAAAAGATATACCAATGAATAGCAATCTTAATGCTGGATTTTTATTATTATTATTGTTTGTTTTTGGTACAAGCCCAGCAGGAAAGTGGGCGGAATAAATCTAAAATTGTCAATCTCAAATCTACAATCGGCATCCAAGAGTGGGTGCAGTCAATCTCAAAGACGCTCTCTACGAGACGCTGCGCAAACGCTATCGTCAATCTCAAATCTACAATTGTTTGACGCAACCTGCGGGAACAGATTCAACATTAAATCTACAAAAATTTACCCCGTTTTTGACCCCTTGTTAAGAATTCTTCCTAAAAGGCTAAAACGCCTATACCGTAATCCCTTCAGCCTTTGTAAATAAATCTTGTGAAAGATTACAATTGTGCTTTGATTTTGCTGTTTTGTGCTTTGCACAAAAAATTGCCAAAATTCCCGATTTTCACCAATTCTCACCAATTAAACTCAATATATCCCAATCTTCCAGAATGCAAATTCAAATTCATTGCTGATTTTTTTACCTCTTCAACATCTTCCAGTCACCAAATTCTCATTAGCTCAATAATTCCCAATAAATCCCAAAAGTCACCCGATTTATCCCCATATTTACCTACTAATTTTAAACACGCTAATTAGTGCATAAGCTCTGTAATCCATCTTTTTTTGACGCACAGTACGCCACGTTTGGCGGAAAGTTTTTTTTGAAAAAAAGTGAGGATCAAAGTGAATTCAAAATCACTTTCATCAAAAAGAAGTACCGAGCAGCTACATTGATACTACAAAACTAACTGTACAGTTCACTCTCTTGAACGCTGACTATTAAAGACTCAATTCATCATCCTGCTGGCGTTGCTGTTGCTGCTGTTGCCTTAACTGTCGCCCATAATCAATAAGCTGCTGATTCCAATCACTGGCTTTAGATTTTTTGATTTGGGACTGTGGCATTAGTTCTAATACACGCTGTGCTGCCGCATCAGTGCTTTTATCGTTACCAAACGCCACCAGTATATTAGGAACTTTCTGCAATCGCTCAAGCGGTAAGCTCTTGATATCATCAATAGCCATATAGACTGTTCGTTCGGGTGGAACATCGCCCCTCTTCAGATATTCCAGCATGGCTCTTGAGATAGCATCGATGGGGGACTTGCACAGAATCGCTGTTGAGGTTTTATCGGTAGCCTTGCCCCCCAAACTGAAGTAAAACCAGCTATCACTGCGTTTGGTTCCTTTAGAGTACCCTTTAAAGCTGTTGTTCTCGCCCCTAGTTCCCCGTAAGAATGCACCGTTACGTTGACTATCAAGATTCCGCATGACAAAAACAGCGTTTTGTTGGTCATCAGCGTAAACTAGCCCCTGGTTATGAAGCATTTGAATACAGTCAGAGGGGATGCCACGAATTTGAGTGAGGTAATGTTCAATGGCAGACCAGTTAGCTTTATCTTCAACGGGTGGGGTGAATTGGGGACGGGCTTGGGTCTGGATAATGTCAGCAGCCCTGTTCTTAACGTGAGCTAGAGCTGCCCGTTCTACCCCAGCTTCCCCAAATCGCTCATCTAACCAGACAACCGCTTGCCGAAAATTGCACTGATTAACGTGCATTACCAAATCAATCGCACCGCCTGAGCCTTTGGAGTGTTCGGGAGCAAAGTCATAGAATTTTTCCGCATCTATATTAATGATGTGTCCGTGACCCCGCCACCGCTCACGCTCGTAATTTAGCCCCAGTTCCCAAGCGACATCCTCTAAGGCCAAGTCCCGCAGTTGTTGGGTTTTCAATTCCAGCGATCGGACAATTTCTTCTAGCCGTTGTCGTTCCTTCTCGCTGGCCCTAGCCCGTTGCTCCGCACGTTCTAGTCGCTCTTGCATGAAAGCGCGGTCAGCCAGTTGGTGGTTGATGGCGTGGAATTGGTGATCATTCTGAATCCGAGCAACGTAATTTGTAGCTGATTCAAAAGGTTCGGGTTCAAGTTTTTTATTCGACCAGACGTTGTTTAGTGGTTCACTATTAACGGCTTGGTAATACTCCTTTACTTTGGTGTGGGTTGCCTTACTGCCCTTGACTCCTCGTTCAATGCCCAAAGGAGCAAGTGCATCAGCATAGCTATCTTGCAGCTTGGATAACTTGATTCTTCCCTGTCCACCTCTACCGCCAAACATCGCATCATGACTGACTCTCCCGGTTTTATCGTTCAACGGCACGATGTAGGCGTGGATGTGTGGGGTACTTTCATCTAGATGAAGCTCTGCGCTGACGCACTTTGATCCATAGTTTTGAGATAGCCAGTCACGAGATGCGATCGCCCATTGCTGCATCAGTGAATCAGACCACTGCCCGGACAGAGATGGATCTTTTGGGCGGAAATATTCAGGCGATGCCGAGAGAAACATCTCGGTGCATAAGACTGCATCATGCCGAGGGCGATGCTTGAGTGTAGAGATTTTTTCTTTGACTATCTCCTCTAATGCGCGTTCGTCTTCTCCCCCAATCAACCGGACATTCTCTCTAGTTGGATCTGCGTTGGGTGTTTCTCTGTTTCTGGTAACATGGTCATCACTTCCGGCAACGTTGCCGAATGTTTTTAGTTTCTCAATTCTGAGAATCGTTAGTGGCGACATAAAAGTTTTATGCTACAAATGCAGTACTTTTGTAGTACGAAAAACCCCTTTGGGCGAACGGCGGTTTCATGTCACGAGCGCAGCGAGAGATGGCGCAGCCACCCGCAGGGCATGAAACCATAGTGAGTATGGTATCACTTATACAAAACCCCGAAATCCACTTTTGGGGGAGAAATCGCGCTTACTGCTTGGTGCGAAAATACGCCCAAAAGCACCTTTAGGGGGTATAACGACAGTCGTTTGACAGTCATCGGGTTTTTGGACAATGACTGTCAAACGACTGTCATTTGGTACAGTAGAGGGATACTAGGGGTAGTTTACGGCGCATTTTGACAGTCATCAAAATTTGGTATCAATCAACACGATGGCTTACTCATAATCTCCTTTAATTCGGTAGGAATACAGGACATGGAGCAACCTAATTTAGAAGTGCTTTCGATTAAGCGCAGTCACGACAGTAGCGATGGTCAGTTGCTGCAATTTTTACGAGAGCGAGAGCGTAAAATGTCGGGCAGAGGTTTGACTAAAATTGTTTTGAGTACTTTGAAAATGTGCTGGGGGCCATTTGTCATGAAGCGTCAGGGTGCTGACAGCGACACTCTCAAGACTGCTGTGATTTACTCTATCTCACAGTTGGAATTACAGATTCACTTGCTCAAGCAATTACTCAATTGAGCGATTCTTTGAAGTACGTTTGCAACAAATCTGTATTATATATTCTCAATAATTTTCAAGTTATTGAGAATAAGCCAGTTTGATAAAAATGGCTAAAAGCTAGTTTGTGTATGTATTAGACACCAATTTTTTGGTCAAAGCCATGTTCTAAATAGCAGACATTTTGTACTGAATAGTCAAAGTTTCTTGACAGCTATAACAGTTAAAAGCGTGTATAAGCTGTGCAGAATAGCAGACATTTTGCACAGGAATCGGGGTTTTAGGTGCAAAATGTCTGCTATTTGTAACTGTGATTAATCAGACAATTTCACTACTTAAAACAAGTTTCATCTCTATTAACAAGCGTGGAGATTGTAAAATGAACAATTTCTATTCAGGTATGAAGAAAAAAAATCGGATGTTAAGAGGGCTGGCTTAAGTTAATGAAAGAATTATTGAAGTACAGTTGCAACATAAATGTATTACGCGTTCTCAATAATTTTGAAGTTATTGAGAATGAATCCAGCGTTCAAAATTTGCTGTAAGTCATTGTCAGTCAGCATTACGCCCGAAATTTTCAATAAATGTCTTATGCTCAACTGGTAGCAGTAGAGTAGCCCTACTGCTACCAGTTGGGGAATCATCAAATTTTCAAAAACTCGCTTTTTTACTGCTCAACTGGTAGCTATGTGTCACCAGTTGAGCTACCCAACAGCTACCACTTGGGCAAAGTGTTTAGGACTACTATTTTAATACTGCTAATCTACATAAAATCTATGTAATAAGCGGTGTTTGCAGCATAGTTTTGGTATAACTCACAAGTGGAGTGCAGTTCTGATACTACAAAAGTAGTTATTGAGTATTATTAGTTGACGTTGATTCAAAGTTTTTTTAGTTTTGGCTCAAAAAACTGGCCAAAAATTATTGCGTACTGTGCGTAAGTTTTGGTCAAGAATTTTTGGTGGATAAATCAGGGTGGTAAATGAGGTTTTTGAGGTCGAAATCCTTATATTTACCTTATGCTTACCTTGTAAATACCTTGGAGATGCCATTGCAGTACCTTATTTTTGGCAAAAAAGAAGGATTTTGTAAAAAACGGTGATTTTCAGTGTTGAAGGTGCAAATAAATCCTTATATTTGCCATTGGAATACCATTGAAATGCCATTGCAGAACCTTATTTCTGACATTTTTATAAAATCCTTGTATTTACCTTATAAATGCCTTTCGAGTTAATTAATGCTTAGGGTGCGAAGTTTTTCGTCAGCCAAAAAAATTAGTATGATTTCGCCACCTGCACATAGAAAATCTTTAGGGAGCGGAAGCGAGATGTCTATCGATAAAAAGGAACTGGTACGGCGCGTTTCTCAACGTTTAAGCAAAGGTAGTGGCACAGTTGAAGAAATTATCTAGAGCGGTAAAACTTGCTAGAGATAGGTTGGAAGCATAGTAAACTCCTTTGATATTTTCTAAGACGCATACGTAATTAAGCCTTTAGTCTCACCTCTCCAGTTAGTTTTGCCGTTCTAGGAAATTATTGATGCCACTGTAGAAGAAATTTATGAATCGCTCAAACAGGGGGAGAGTGTTTCTCTACGGAACCTGGGAGTGGCTGTTTACCTTCAGTTTATTGGTGCAGAGTAGTAATTCTACTCTGCCTCAAGAAAGTTTGACGTAGCTCATTGCTGGCCGGACAACCAACGGGCTAACCCTCCCAGTTTTCGATGGGATTGGGGAACGAACCCTGAAGTTTGCCCCACACGCCAATTGACCAAGGCAGACACGCCATTATGCCAGAGGGAGGGGTTTTCTCGTCCGAAGGCTTCGGTGTATCGCTGATACTCCAGCAAAATTTCTTGCCAGTGGAGTGCGACGCGAGTGGGAAAGTCTTCGCCCCAAGACCAGAAGAGGAAGCGTTTTTTATTGAGAGGACTCGATCTCCAAAAGCCTAATCGCGGTTGCTTGATGGGAGCATCTGCCCAAAGGTGTCGTCCTTCAAACCATTGCAGTTCCGGCAGGACATCTTGAAAAAAGGAATTCCAGAGCCACGCTTCTACCGTACAGGCTTGCTGCTGCTGCCACTCAATCAGGGTTTTTGAGAGGTTGACCACCTCGCTTCGGGTAAAATCAGGGCGAGAGCGGTCTAACTGCATCGCTTCCCGTCTTTGACGAGCTTCAAAAGCCACCGCTTCCATTGTGGATTGATAGGCTTGAGCGATCGCACTCAGATTCAAAGAAGCGTAGCCCACTTTTAACTCCTGTTGACTCCAGTAGCCGTAGGAGCGCAACAGGAGAATTTCGGTTTGCTCGTACAGATGGAGCAGTTCACCATCGGCGGGAGCAGTAGCGATCGCTACTGCTAATTGATGGCGGAGCTTCAAGAGTGAGGAGCGATGGGGAACTAGGGGATTTCCTTGATATACCCAGAGGATGCGATCGACTGAGGTAGTAGACTTAACCCTGACTAAACTCGCCAGAGGACCCAAAGCCGTTACGGAATCGACGGGCAAGCGGGGTAAATTGCCAAACCCCTCTTCAACTCGATGGGGTTCTAAGGGTGAGAGGAAGTTTCCCGCCACCGCACTCATTTCCTCCACGACGGGATCTGTGGCATCGCAGCCGGAGAAGACGATTTGTAGGCGCGTATTATTGCTCATGGCAGCATTGAGGCGGGGGTCAGGGTTGCCAGCAGAGGACTGTTGACCGAAAGCCAGCAAAACGCCTTTGGACAGGGATTTTTCGAGGAAATCGGCAAACTCCCCTTTGCCACCGAGGAGGGAGTTCATCTCATCCCCGACCATCAGCACGGGGCGCATCCCCACATCTTTCCAGTTAGCAGGACACTGAACCACTAAATCCTCGTAAAGCAAAGGGAAGAGTAGGCGAGCCAATCCCTTACTCATCGAGGAATTGAGTCCGTCGGATTGGTCGATCACCAACACTTGTAAATCGTTACTTTGACGGAGGCGCGAGCTAAAGTTAGGTAGGTCGTCAGCCGCCATCACTGAGGCTAAACTCTCAATTTCGGAGAGCAGTTGTTGGGCGGTGGGACCCACCATTGCTTCATGGGCGGGCTGTCGCTGCAACAGGGGCAAGAGGTTGCGGCGCAGGCGTTGTTTAGCTTCAGGAGGAACTTTGGGCGAGTTGAGCAAGGTTTCTAGGGGATGGCTCGATTCATCGCCTTGGGGCAGAATTACCCAGAGAGGTAAGACTTGCTCTAAGGTAACTTCACCTGCATACTCATACTTGAGCAATTCCAAAATGGCAGCGAAGCGGACTACCGCATCCCGCATGAATTTCTCCGTATCTCCTGAAACATCCTGAATTGGAATGAGATTAATCAGGGTTGCTGCTAATTTACGGCAATCCTGGGGATTGACCCGCCCATCCCGGATGGGGATGCGATTTAAGGGGTTAAACCGTCCTTTCGTTAAGCGGGTGAGGGGAATCTCATTGGCTGAAATCACGGTGTGGTCGGGAAAAATTGCCTCGAAGAAGTCCTTATCATCCTGCCATTTAGTGCTGAACCAGATGATGGAGAAGTTGTAATTTTTCGCCAGATTTACCACTAGCTTAAACATGAATTCGCTCTTGCCAGCGCGAGAGGGTCCGACTAAGCGAATGTGTCCTTTGAGGAGTTCCCCTAAATCCTGAGAAACTAAATAACGATACTGCCTGACATCTAGTTCGCTGGTGGGGTTGGGAATGGATGCCCCATAGCCGTAATATCCTAACGGAATATCGCCGGAAAGTTGTCCCAAAATTGCCGCAGGATTATCAAAAATTCCTCGATAATCTTTGCCACTGTGAATGGCTTCAGGAGAAATTTGGTGAATAATTCCCTGTCCTAAAGCTTGGTATTGAGCGATCTGGTCTTGGCAGTTTTTGACATCAAAAGTGTTCTGAGCAAATGGGTATGCCATTGTTTTAACCTCGATTAGATTCTGAATAAGTGTCGGTTTTGGCTTGAGTCTGTGTCTCAGTATTCGTCTGTTTTTGTACTCCTAAATACTGATCTATCGCTTTGTAGGTATCAGATTTGTTTTCAGACTGATCCCATCTGCTCAATGAGCCTTTATCTTTTTCGGCAACAAAATATTGCGTTCCTCCCCCATAATTAAGCTCTTTATTTTTTGTCCAATTTTCAACATCAAAGCTAGTGGATTTCAAGGCTTGAACTTCTTTATTAGCTACATAAAGTTCAGGCACACGATTTTGATTTGAGAGGGAGTCGCCTTGGATACCTAGCTCTGATTTATCTGAGTCTTTGCTAAAGTAGGAACCCACCTTACCCTCTCGGTTCGCTTCTGGATATTGATATTGCTTCAAGACTTCACCGGGTTTAATCGTTTCGATACTTACCTCTCGATTGAAATTAATTCCTTTCATCTCCTGTAAAGCCTTGTCATTGCTATATCCGGCTTCTTTATAAAAATTTTGGGCTGTCTCAAAACGTTCTCTGAGGACAGGATCTGAGTGATTCTGCCAGTGTTGTTGCCAACTTTTATCAAGCTTGATATCGCCAGTTAGATCGTTTTTTTCAGCTTCATTCTTGAGAGAATCTTTTTCAGTTTTACCTTCACTTTTGGTTTCATTTTCCTTGGCTTTTTGCTCGAAAGATTTCAGCTTTTTTTCGGCTTCTATAGTTTGCTGTCGGACATCTTTTAAAGTCTGTTGAGCTTCTTTAGCCTGTGCTTGTGCTGCATTGGCTTCTTGGCTAGCGATTTCAGCTTGTCGCGCTGCTTCTGGAGAGTCAGAAAACTTAGCTTCTTGATGTTTCTGCATAGCATTTTGAGTTTTCTCTTGAGCTTCACTTAAAGTTTGTTCAGCATTTCTTCTCGCCTCTTCTGCCTTTTGGTTTAACTGTTCAGCCTGTCTTTTTAATGCTTCAAGTTGAGATGGATCGTAGTTATAACTCATGAATTTATCTCCATTAATTGAATTTGGATAAGGGAAATTTGCTTGATGCAAGCGGCGATCGCTTCTGAAGCTGAAGGGTTACTCAAATCAAAAAAGTTCTGCCAGAGTTGATCGACCTGCTGCAAGAAAGTCGAAAAACAATCCTCTAGCAGTTGGGATTCATAGCCAGTAGAACGCAAGTCTTTCATCTGGTGGAAGGTATCGGCAATAAATGACCATCCCATCGCCAGCAGATCGCAGTGCAAGGCTAATAGTTGAATCTGGGATTGAGGAACCGTTAAATCGCCAATTTGCTCGATCGCCTTGCGCCATTGTTGGCGGATGAACCGATTGGGTGGGCTGTCGGGAAGCTCGATTAAAAAAGCTTCAATGTCTGCAATTAGGGGTAAATGGGGTTCAAACCACGCTAGGCGTTCTTGGGCGATTTGAACAGCTTGGTGATGTTGTGCTACGGGTTGGGAGTTCCTGACGAGATGGGAAAGGGCGATCGCTTGGGGTAAACGCTTCTCAGCGCGATTGATGCCATAGCGCAGGGTGTCTAAACTTTCTTGGGCGGGGAAATGCAGCATACAACTTATCTCCTTATGAGGGGAAAGAATCAGGAGTGACGTTGGGAGCAACTCCTGAGTGAGAGCTTAGAGAAAAAACCCTGGGGGGATCGTGGGTGGTGTCTGGGGCTTAGGTAAGCTCTTTTCGGCTGCCTTTTCTGAGAGCAGGGACTGAGCGAGGATCTCTTTAAGCTTGTCCCGACTCCATCCTTTGCGTTTGAGTTTAGAGTCGGGAATCTGAGAGAGAATGTCCGAGATTCCGTGATGGAAAACGGCGGATAAATCGCTGTGGACTTGTTTCTTCTCTATGCCTTCGTAAATTTGCTTTAACTGCATGGCTAGGGTTTCCATTTCTCTAGCCATCTCAAAATCTTTGAGGGTGTCTTGCAGTTGAGCCAGCAGAGAAAGAAAAAATTCTAAATCTCCCTCATCATCATCATCTTCTGCTCTTTTTTTACGGCGCAAGCAAGAAATGGCAACAAATAGGGCATCAATGCCCACATAGTTACTGGCGAAGCTCCAAGCGCCGGTAATCGTCACGACAAAGATTCCATGCAGGAGAGTTGGGGGGTTGAGTACCAACACCGCTTCTTCGGTTGAAGAGGTTTCTAACTCCTGCCCGGAGAGGTTATTTACATCCGCCGTGCTAAAGAGTAACGTTCCCACTGCCATGTAGTAGAGTAACCACTGTCCGACAAAGGCGAGGAAACGCCCTCCCCGTGATAGCCATTTTTTCTCCTTTGGCAGTTTCCCCTTATGTTCGAGGTAAGCATCACCTAAACTCGCTCCTTCCAGGAGTCCAGAACCCATCAGAGCCACCGCTTCGGTGAGAGGAATCTTCATCCCAAACATGGGGATGACAATGCCGCCGCCACTGAGTAGATAAAGGAGCAGGTTGCTAGAGATATAAGTGGAAACTAAACTCGCTAGGTAAAAGAAGGAGAGGATGCCGACGAGAAGATAATTCCAGAAGTCGGGTTTCTCGTGGGGAGGGTTTGAGTCCTCGTTACTTTGAGAATTGCCCCCATTGCTGCCGTTCCCCTCCTGAACCAAGGGATCTGGGGAAGCCCCTAATGTCCAGTGATTGGGTGCAATGGGAGTTTCCAGCAGGTTTTTAGCATCTATTTGAGGTGGATGATGGGAATGTCCGTTAGATGAATGTGTCTGTACCATTTGTCTTATTCTTGGTTTTAGGAACCGGATTTGGGGCAAATTTGCGGGTTAACGAGGGTCGGTTGGAGCAGTTTGACGTTACTGCTTAACTTATTTGGGATGTAGAGGGAACCGGCTTCGACTTGATTCAGAATTCGGTTTAGGTGAGGGGGCAATTTATCCCCAGAGTCACCCAGTTCGTTGAGTCCCCGAAATGGGTGAACCATTTCCCGTGCGGTAATCTGAAGGATGTAGGGGTGAACCCTGCCCCAGCGAGCTTCCTGCTTTTCGAGAACGGGCTGAAGGTAGATATCCTTATCCCAGTAGTCTTGGGGTAGGACGATAAAGAGTACCGTCCGGGGATAGACTTGGGGGTTGAGGCGGTGCAGCAGTTGGGCATCGAGTTTGCCGGGTTGGATGCGGACGACGGTTTGCTTGTTGGCGATGCTCCAGTTGTCTTTGGTGTCTTTTTGAGTCCAAAATGCGTTAACGGTTTCTTGTGTTCCCGCTAATAAAACCGTAGAAATGCCTTGCTTCGGGTCTTTAAAGCGACTCAGGGGGACTTGTATTTGTAAGGAGGCAGCTTCTAGCTGCTCTCTCATGTCATCTCCCTTGTTGAAGGAATCGCATCGAGGGCGAGTGGTTTCGACTGCGTTGGCTGAATCCTTTTTGGGTGGCTGATTTTGACAACTCATTAGCCCCAAACTAACCCCAAAAATAACTAGACCTCTTGCAAAAGTCCCTAACACCCCACCCCCAACCCCTCCCCGCTCTTCGGCAGGGGTGACAAAGCGTAGCTTTGGCGGGGTGTGGTTCTTAGTTTTTGATTTATGCAAGAGGTCTACTGACCAAAGTTTGAGATTTTTCATCCGTGGTCACTCCGTCTAAACCAATTGAAAGTTGTACGCTGTTGTGTACCTAAAATTTCGGGGAGTGTTCCAAAAACTAAACACCCCAGCGCAGGAACTAAGGTGCAGGCAAAAGATTTAAAATCTTCGCCAATTTGACAGGGAAAAACAATTGTGCCGTTAGGAATTTCTACGCCTACTCGAACAGACATCCAGGCTAAATCCCAAGCGTAGCCCCCCCATGAAGTCCTTGGATCGTGGGCGATCGCCTGTTCAATTAACTTAATTAATTGAGGGGTTAAAGCTGTTTGATATTTATAGATTTGAGTTAGGCTAGCTGCGGCTTCTGAGTCTATTTTTCTCGCCCACTGGATTTTTATTTCTCCTTGTTCAATCTGGCTTATGTATTGTTCAAGCTTGGCTAAAATCGATCTAGAAGGGGATTGTAAATATTGTTGTAAATCCGATGCTATTTCTGGATCTGAAAGTAATTTTCTGATTCTTGTTTCTTGTTCAGTTAGTTCAAGTAACATAGTGTTTAATTCCTCCATTAAATTAAATATTTTTATGTTGATTTTGCCATAATTTTTTATGAGATTATTTTTTGTTTAGCAAGATTCTCAAGAGAGTTTTTAAGAGTCAGGAATTGCAATTTAATAATCAGTTTCGTGCAGAGATAGTAACAAAAATTAAGTTCAATAGACGTTTGTGCAAATTTATTCACAGTAAAAAAAAGATGCTTTCACAACATCCTTCCGGTCATCAATCGGCGGTTAGCACACTGTGTAAGCATCGATAGTTGCACAACTTAGCCACCCAAGATAAGAAGAGAAATAAGCTGATGTGCGGCTAAATTATATAATGTGAAAACGTGAAAATATTGTAGTGCGTTCGCATAGCGTGTCCGAAGGACTAACATCTTGCTCGCTAGCATTAAATCTATGCAGTAAATGACGATCTTCTCATGAGCAATTGAGAAGATAGTCGAACGAGAATTAATCTTATCTAAGCTCTGTAACCACACATAAAGTCCCAGTCAACAATGCAATTTTTCCCGTCGTTGCGATAGAGACGCATTTTTGCACTTCTACAATCTCGAAAGTCCCCTCTGACATCAAATGGGCCATTGATTCCTTTTAAGTTCATCCTGGTGTATGCGACATCTCTGTATTCTGTAACTTGTTGATCTCCTCTGGTATAAGTATTAGATTCTTGTATCCAAATAAGTTCACTATGTTCAATGGGAAGTGTTTCTTCTGTAATGGAGCAGGAAGCATATTCTTTCATTTTGCCTAATCCAACAACAGCAACGACAACACCAGTACCAACTCCAGCAAGCGGAACAATGGGATTATTGTTTGTATCGATGTTCATCGTTTCTAAACCAAGCCATATTAAGGAAGCTGCCCCAATACCAGCCCCAACTGAGCAAATTCCATATCCGATAAAAGTACCTGTCAGTTTTAATGTGCGATGCCAGAACATAATTTCCTCTCCTGGGTTGTTTGTTTCTATGCTTACTTTGCCATAGGTACTGAGCCGTTCCTTGGTTTGTTGAAGCAATTACTCAGGAGATTTTTATCTCGCTAAAATGGGATTTTTAGCAGTATTTTTTGTGATTTTTTATTCACAAAATTAAGGACAAAGAAGATTTGTGCAAGTTTATTCACAAAAAATCTGGATGATTTCCTTTTTTAATTGGAAATGGGATTTCAGTCAAAAATGTTATATTAGTTGTTATAACAACTCAGTCAAGCAACCGATGATCAAGTTAAAAGTCACCACGGTTGGGAACTCTGCGGGGGTGATTTTCCCGAAAGAGTTGATGGAGAAGCTTCGCATCAGTAAAGGCGATACTCTCTACGTTCTGGAAACGCCGAATGGCTTTGAGATTACGCCCTACGACCCTGAATTTGTCAAACAAATGGAAGTCGCAGAAGAAGTGATGTGCGAAGACCGCAATGTTTTGAGAAAGCTGGCTCAGTAGCGGTGTGAAGGAGCTAATCTGGATTCGAGATGAGGTAGTCGTCGCCATTCATCGCCGTCAATTGGCGGAACATGGTGGATTGGAGGGAATTCGAGACGAGGGGTTGGTTCAAAGCGCACTCTACCGACCACAAAATCTTCTGGCTTATTCTGAGTCGCCTCCTGACATTGCTTCTTTGGCAGCAGCTTACGCCTATGGGATTGTCAAGAATCATCCTTTTGTGGATGGGAATAAGAGAACGGCTTATGTGGTAATGCGGACTTTTCTCAAGCTCAATGGCTATGATCTTCAAGCGTCTAGTGAAGAAAAATATCAGATATGGATCGATCTCGCTGCTGGTAAGCTCTCAGAAGAAGAATTAGCTGAGTGGATTAGGAAGCATTTTTCACTGTCATAAGTGCATAATTAATGAACAGATATAGGAATTTTGGCGTTGCATAAATGCGGGATGAAATAAGATTTTTGACCAAAGCGAAAGATTGATTTTTGTGATTTGAAATAAAAAATGAGATTTTAACTCATGATATGGATTCAAAGCATAATTTTTCGCGCCTTTGCGCCTTTGCGCGAAACAGAAATCATCCCATGAATCAGCAACACCAGAATTTTTATTTACTCTTGCACATATCCCTAACTTCTTTGGCTTTGGGGTCATCGGGATGGTTGGCGAGGTAATCTTTGAGCCAGTCACAACCTCTTGCCAGTAAATCGGACAGTCCTCCGACTTTCCACAATCTAACTAAATCCTTTGTGGAGCCAGTAGTGAGATACTTGCCATCAGGAGTAAAGGCTATGCTTTCAATCGATCCTTGATGACCCTTGAATTCAGCAATGAGATTTTCCTTAAAATCCCACAATCGCGCTGTTTGATCGTCACCAGTAGCTAAATACTTGCCATCAGGACTAAAGGCTATACTCCAAACCCCGCTTTGATGACCCTTAAATTCAGCAATAAGATTTCCTTTTAAATCCCACAAACGGGCTGTTTGATCGTCAGAACCAGTAGCTAAATACTTGCCATCAGGACTAAAGGCTATGCTTTCAATCGATCCTTGATGACCCTTGAATTCAGCAATGAGATTCCCCTTTAAATCCCAGATACGGACTATATCAGAAACAGTAGCTAAATACTTGCCATCGAGACTGAAGGCGACGCTAGTAACCGAGGCTTGATGACCCTTTAATTCAACGATCAAATTTCCCTTAAAATCCCACAATCTGGCTGTTTTATCTTTTGAACCAGTAGCTAAGTACTTTCTATCGGGACTGAAGGCTATGCTCCTAACCGAGCGTTGATGACCCTTTAATTCAACGATCAAATTTCCCTGAATGTCCCACAATCGGGCTGTTGTATCATCTGAACCAGTAGCTAAGTACTTGCTATCGGGACTGAAGGCGACGCTAGCAACCGAGGCTTGATGACCTTGAAATTGAGCGATGAGATTCCCTTTTAAATCCCACAAGCGGGCTGTCTTATCCCATGAACGAGTTGCCAGATACTTGCCATCGGGACTAACGACTAAGCGGCCAAGAGGCACACTTAACTCTGGATCGCCCTTAAATTTAGTCACTAAATCCCCCTGGATGTCCCACAATTGGACTGTTCGATCCTCTGAAACAGTAATTAAATACTTACCATCGGGTCTAAAGGCTACGCTTTCAACCGAGCCTTGATGACCTTTAAATTCAGCCACTAAATTCCCGTCGATATCCCACAAACGGGCTGTTCGATCGTCAGAGCCAGTTGCCAGATAGTTGCCATCGGGGCTAAAGGCTACGCTCTCAAAAAAGCCTTTTGGACTTTTAAAGAAAACGAACCCCCCATCAAATATGCTTATTTGATCCCCTGAAACAATAGCTAAACCACCATTGGGGCTAAAGGCTACGCTATTAGCCAATCCTTGGAAATTCTTTAAGTCCTTTAAATCATCGATCAGATTCCCCTTTAAATCCCAGATACGGATTATATCAGAAACAGTAATTAAATACTTGCCATCGGGACTGAAGGCGACGCTAGCAACCGAGCCTTGATGACCCTTTAATTCAACGATCAAATTTCCCTTAAAATCCCACAATCTGGCTGTTTTATCTTTTGAACCAGTAGCTAAGTACTTGCTATCGGGACTAACAGCTACGCTCATAGCAACAATCCTTTCTTTGCTTTGAAAACCCTTAGATTCAGTCACCAAATTTCCCTTGAGATCCCACAAGCGGGCTGTGCCATCCATTAAACCAGTAGCGATATACTTACCATCGGGGCTAAAAGCTATGCTACTAACCGAGGGTTGATGACCCTTTAATTCAACGATTAAATTTCCCTTAAAATCCCACAATTGGAGTGTTTCATAATTTAAAACAGTAGCGAGATACTTACCATTGGGACTAATAGTTTTAAATTTCTCAAAAGAAGGAGTATCAGATGGAAGAGTAAAAGTATTTTTTGCCCTAATTTCTTGAAGAATTGTATGTAAACTATAGAGAGGGCTAATAGCTGGATAGTCCCCTATAATACGACCATCCTTTACTAAATTATAGAGACTATGCCCAGTTTCCATTGCCTCTAGTAATGACTCAATTTGCCCTTGACTACCTGCTCTAAACCTCTGCAAAATGCTTGTTCCTTGTCGTTCTAACTTTGTCCCCGCTAGTGCAATTTGACGTTCCTGTTCTGCTTGTCTTAATTTAACCTCAGCTATTTGTAACTGTTGCTCAATAGTTTGACGTTTTTGCTCTAATTCTTTTACCTCAGCTTGAGCAATTTCTATTTGCTTAATAGCCGTTTGACGTTCATTTTCTGCCTTAGCTAAGTCCAATTCAGCTTGTTTCCTAGCTTCTTCCGCCTTAAATTCATTTCCTTTAGCTAATAAAGCCTGTTGTTCGGCTTGCTTTTGTAACTTCAAAGCCTTATCTCGGTTTTTATTGGCTTCAGCGAGTTTTTTAGTAGCAGATTGGATTTCTTTTTCTTTATCTTGAATCTGCTTGGTTAAAGTTTCTTGCTGTTGATTTAATTGGTCATTGCCTAATATAAGCTGCTCATTATTTTGCTTTAAATCTTGATTAGAGTTAGCTAAGTTTTTATTCTGTTGACCTAAATAAGAGGCGAAAGCTGTTGCCATTCCCGCTAAAATCAAAGAAATAATTAACACCGCAGAACCAACCCGAATTCTTTGTTTAGCCTTTCTATTGGCTTCCGCTAAAATAGCTTTAGCTTCCCTTTCTGCTGCCGTTTCTAGCTGCTCACTCGCCCTTAAAAACTGATAATCTTCATCACCTAAACTTTTCCCTTTAGCCCATTCTTGAACTTCTTGTAAAGCCTTTCCTCTCAGCAAATAAGACTCATCCTGTTTATCAGATGCTAGCCAATATTTCATTGCCTCAGCATAGAAAGGAGGGCGTAATTTAGTTAACTCTTCATCTAGCCAATCTCGATTAAATATCTCTTGATAAATAGGATTATAAACGACTAATTGATTGCCTTGCTTGACGGCTAATCCTGACAGCTTTAAGTCCATTTGTTCGGAACTGCCATCAGCCGTTAAAGCTCCTTGCGCTAAAATCTGTTGATATAATCCCAACAACCGCCCTGCTTTTTGTTCGTTGTTGAGCAGGCGATCGCGTATTGTCCTTAAATGCTGTGGATCGTCTTGAAATTCCCAATTATCGAGAATGTAAGCTCGCACCAATTGTTGTATCTTATCAGCTTCTTCCCCGGCTAGAATTACCTCCCCTAGTTTAGTTTGCACAATTTGGCATAACTTTTGCGTCAGAAAAGGTTGCCCTCCCGTCCACTGCAAAATCTCTTGCAGAACTTGTTGGGGATTTTCTGCCTTTTCAACTAATCCTTCAGCCAAAATACCAGATTTCTCAAATTCTAAACCTTCTAGAGCAATAGCTCGTCCGATATTAAAAGGAGCTTGTTGCTCATCCTGCACTAAATCTGAAGGAGTTGCTACCCCCAGCAGAACAAAAGTTAACCGTTCATAGACAGAATTGTCCGCCCGTTGATTGCAACAAGCGCGAATTAAAGCAAAAAAATCATCAACTCGGAAATTTAGGCTGAGGACACTATCAATTTCATCAATAAAGATGACAATTCTTTCCGTATTAATATGAGCTAATATAACATCTTCCAGATATAGACGTAATTGCTGGAGTGGTGAGAGATGGTGATGTTCTGCTAACCAACTTTTGGGATTGAGTTGCTTGTTTAGTTTAAAGATGCGGTGTAATTCTGAAATAATCCCTCCGTACCACTTTTCAGGAGTTACGGCAGTTCTGCCGATATTCGTCAAATCGATCGCCCCACAGCTAACTCCTTCAGCTTTGAGTCGTTCCATCACCTTCACGCGCACGCTGGATTTACCCATCTGCCGACAGTTAAAGATATAGCAGAATTCCCCTTGTTTGAGGAATTCATACAAGTCTTCATCGGCTTTTCGTAATACATAAAAGGCGTTTGATTTTAAACTGCCGCCGACTTGATAGTCATAGGCATCAGGGCGATCTGAATTCATAATTCGAGGGATTTAATAAATAGATGTAGCAAAAAATAAGGAACTCATAACAATCTCTCTTTAAAATAATTTTGGTAGAGTTCACAACTAATTTTTACTTGATTTTGCTCAAACTCTACCAGTCCTAATCCCTGTAATTGATAACTCGCTTCTGGTTCTAACTTCACGCTTCCTTGAGAGCTAATGACCTGTTTGAGTGCTATTAAAATCGTAGGCTGATTGGTTGCTGTAGGGGTTGCAGATTCCTGTAAGTAATCCCAAAGGTGCTGTAGATGATTACGATAAATCCCATCAAAAGTCGCTGCGGTGTTTAACAAGTCTTTTAAGGTCATTTCCTCTTTGTAGAGGTGATAGAGTGCTAGTTGAATGAGGTGGGGATGTCCTCCCACCAGTTGTATCAGGGATTTAACTTCTCCATCTACAGCCCATTTGAGTCCATAACACTGTGCTAACTGCTGCACCTGTCCTGCGGTAAACTTGGGTAAGGGAACAGGAAGTCCGACATTAAAAGGGGATTGGTTGATATCAATTTTGATGTAGAGATCGGTCGAGTAAGCGATCGCCTGTCTCAGTTTCCCCCAAGTCTCTGGATCGTTTTGTTCCTCAAAGCAAGCTCGCAACAGAGCAAAAAATTCTTCCGCCGTCTGGGGATAAGGAAATAGCACGTCAATTTCATCGATCGCCAGGATTAGCGGCACATCCAACTGTTCTAGTAACTTTTGGAAGTAGTCAAAACAGCATTGTTTGCTCCCGTATAACTCGCTATCGCTGTCCCAATCATCCAACTGGGAGGAAAGTTCGAGTTTGCGGCTAACAGTGGCGCAAAACCAACGTAAAAAACGATCTAGGTCGTTGAGCTTGCCTCGATCTGCTTCTTTTCGCAAGTCGATATATACAGTTTTGTAGCCCTGTTTTTCCCCCGTGGCGAGAATTCGTCGCAACAGGGAGGTTTTGCCTATTTTCTTCGAGGCTTTGATCCTAACGAGGGAACTGGGTTTGAGAATTTCCTTATCGCACTGCTCTTGAATTAAGGTATGGGGAATATAGAAAGGAGAATCCAACGCCACTGGACGACCGGGAAATTCGGGTTCGGGTTTTCGCAAGCTGAAGCGATCGCGCAGTTCAGGCGCAACCTCATAGTCTTTGTGCGGAAAGTTAATGAAAAGCTCAATCAACTCGCTCCGATAGGAGTAATGCTCACCCTCGCCATTATTCAGTCCAAATATCTTGCAGATATTAGAAAGATGTTTTCTAACCGTTCCAGGTTCGATTTTTGTCTCAGAGGAAATCTCTAAATCTGTCTTACCTTCTAAAAAACCCTTTAATACGGGTTTTTGGTAGCGGGTTAGCTGTTCTAGTCTCTGGTTAAATTCTTCTCGTTTCATTTAGCTGTGATTATCCAGGTTGTCCAGTCTTAGGTTACTGACGGGTGATTCAGTCAGTTGGATCATGTATATAAAATCTAAGGATAATCTAAACTGGCAAAGAATCACTTTTTGGCTTTAGGGATGTAGTTTTGGCAGATTTGGCGCAGTTGATTATAGCAATCACGAATTAAGGCAAAAAAATCGCTCTCCGCCTCAAGTCAAACTCCATCTCTCTTTTAGCAAATAAAACAGCACAAATTGAGTTTGTGAATAAATTTGCACAAACCCTATCAACCGAAAAATTTTGTGCAAATTCTTGCTCACATTAAAGCATTAAATTCAGTAATAAATTAGTGAATTTAATGCTTGAGAATCTTTATTGTCAAAGATAATTTTCACAGTAAATAAAGACTAGATTGTCAATATCTGGTAAGCAAATCTATACTCAAGGATTTCTTATCTTAACTGAATATTTTTGATTAGAAAACTTAGATTGTGTTGAGGTGTTAATTATGGTTTCTCAAGCTACTATTGCTTCTGCCTTCAATTCTACCGGAACCAAAAACATTTTATTAGGAGGTTTAACAGTAGCTTCTACAGTCCTAGCTGCTATTTCTCAGCAAGCTTGGCTCACCATTGTTCCCATGATTTGTTTACTTCAGTTCAAGCAAAACCCATCCCAACACCTCCAAGCCTTTGAGAAAAACTACGAGGTCTTGATAGAAACCTTCAAGAAGGAGGTTAACGATGTAATTGCTCCTTTAACCGAAGAGCTTTCTCAGCAGAAATCAGTCATCAAGCCACAGCTTGCTGAAGGTGAAAAAGGTCGCCTCATCATTGTGATGGATGGCAACAACTTATACCACAGTGCAGGAGAAGAAGGAGTCAGAATCGACCATAAAAAACTGATTGCACAAATCTGCGAAAATGCTTCCCAATTGGTCAGTGTTTTTTACTTTACTTCTGTAGACTCTACCAAACCGCAAGAAGTGCGCTTCTTGGAATATTTGAAATGGCTCGGCTGTAAAGTCATCACCCAAGAAGTGAGCCAGAATGCGGCTGGAATTAAGGAGGGAAATCTGGATGCAGAAATCATGATTCAGATGGTACGCGCCTGCGAAATTAGCGACACAATCGCCTTATGCAGTGGTGATTCTGACTTCAAGCCATTTGTTCAGTACGTTAAGGAGAAAGGGGGTCGCGTTGAGGTTTATGGCTTTGACGTACAGACGAGCGAAAAGCTAAAACGAGTGGCAGATAAATACGTTGACTTGAAGACTTTGAAGGTATTCAAGGACAACCCAAAAAAGAGTAACGATCACCCCATTATCAAAATAAGAAATTAGTACTGAAGTTTCTTACTTCCGGGTTTTTGAAAGCATTTTTCTCCTCTGCGTTCAGGATGTGGTCGCATGGGTGCATATGTCAATTTTTGTAGCGAAATAACGATATCGTTATTTCGCTAAATCCATATTTCTTGCTTTAACGAAATCATCTTTGCATTGGGACGAAAACACGATATAAATAATTCGCCATAGAGCGTGGTTTCTTACATTGGCTTTGATGATAGTGTTTTGACCATCTGTTTGCTGGCTGGTGCGATCACTTGTTTGAGTTTACTTGGGAGCGGATTCGTCAAGCAACTTTTCTAAGTCACTCAATAGCCTCTCCAACTTCTTGCGTTTTTTATCGTCTTTCCACAACTGAGCTTGTTGTAAACGCTTGCCTATTTCTGCATAGCGATTGCTCAAGGTTTTGGAAGGTGTCGTTTCTGGCGTTGTCTCTGATGATTGCAGTTGTTTTATTAGTTCCCTAATTTGAGTTAACGACAGATTTTGAGCAATTGCTGAGGAGAGTACATCAGCACGCTGTTGCTCGTTTTTGACTCGTGCTATTGTTCGTGCCTTAGTAAATTCAAGCTGACCTTGGCGCAATACTTCTAGTACATCTGCTGGCAAAGAGAGTAACGGCAAGCGGCTTGTACGAAAGCTTTCCGCATTAAATTTACCAATGCCAGCCAAGATAATTTCAATTTCTTCAAGTTGACGGGAAACGTTTCCCGTCAATTCCAAATCACGTTTTTTCGCATTGGCAGCAACGTTTAGAATTGATTTTACGTCTTCAGTGCTGACATCCAGATTTATCGCCAGCAGTTCTAGTATCGCTTCCACTTCTTCTACTGGGTTGAGGTCTTCGCGCTGTAAGTTTTCGAGTAACGCGATTTGCAGAGCTTGCCGATCGCTCAGTTCTTTACTGACAATTGGGACTTCAGCTAATCCAGCCTCCTTTCCTGCCCTCAGTCGCCTTTCTCCAGCAATTAATTCATATTCTCCATCACCAAGCGGACGGACTAACAAGGGTTCTAAAATCCCATATTCCCTTACCGACTGCACAAGCTGTGACATTTTTTCGGGGTCGAACCAACGGCGTGGTTGTTTTTTGGCAACTCGAATTTTGTCGATGGAAATGGTAGTAGAAGCAGATGCCTCCACATCCATAGTTAATAAATCTTCAACGCCGCGCATCTTTGGGACTTCTAGGCGTTTTTTTGACATTACAGCTTCTCCATGCCTTGGGCAATCTTCTTTAAAACTGTAATTGCTGGATGCTTTGGGGCATAAACTGCTAGAGGTTGACGGCTCATTGCTGCATCAGCAAACGCAGTGGCGCGAGGAATTGCGGGATATACCTTAGCAAGGGAGGATAACTGTTGTTCTAAAGCTTCCAGGATTAGTTTATCTTGATTGGCATTGCTGTAAAGTGTAGGAACTATGCCTGCGATCGCCAGCTTAGGATTAACATGTTTTCGCACTTGTTTAATTGTATCGAGTAGCAATTCCGTGCCTTTGAAAGCTTTGAAGTGAGTTTGGATGGGAATTAAAACATGGGTTCCTGCTGTCAAAGCTAAAATGCTCAACACTCCCAAGGATGGCGGACAGTCGATGAGGATGAAATCATATTGATTGCGTATAGGTTCTAAAGCTTGCTTGAGACGAATTTCCCTCGCCATGACGCTAGCTAGTTGTAGTTCCACTGCACTTAGTGAAATATTGGCTGGTAATAAATCCATGCCATGCAAATCGTGATGAATTGGTAATGGCGTTTCTTCATTGAGAATGACATTACCAACAATTTGTTCAAGTTCGTGCGGTTCTAGACCCATAAAAGTTGTGAGACTTCCTTGTGGGTCCATGTCGATGAGAAGCGTTTTATGTTTCTTCAGGTGTAGTTGGTAGCCGAGGTTCATGGTGAGGCTCGTTTTCATGACTCCACCGGCTTGGTTGAATACTGCGATGACTTTAGTCACGGGTGTCAGGTAAGCTTGTTATTCTGTTTTACAGCATAGTTTAGGTTGAATAAATCAAATTGGGAAACTTCTGTGACAAATTTTGTCCAAAATAGTACTGACACAAAAACTCAGCAACTTCCAGCAGCATAGGAACAGATTCGGGAATCAAACCTGTGCCATATTGAGGCTTATAGCCTTCTATGAATTCTCTAGCTAATCTATAAGCATAGTAGGGAAAATCCTGATCAACAAAACAGCGTATAGCATACTCTAGTTTGAGCAGTTCACCGCTCTTGACAAAACGTACAGTAGTCCAAGAGACATTACGGTAATCGTCTCCTTGCAACTCATCGATTTGTCTCAACAGCTTACATAGGAATTGTTTCCCATCAGGAGTGGGGGATTCCAGGTAACGCTCCATCTGAGTAATGGCATCAGCAATCAGAGTTTTGTTCTGCTCCCATTCTTCAGGACTGAGATGACTGGCACAGTCAGCATCGTTTATTTGCTGCTGAACCAGTTTTGACATGTAAAGAGCAAATTGCTCTGCGGCAACTTCATCTTGACAAAGGCTTTTGATGCTAGTCAAGCGTGTGATAGGTAACGCCAACCTAAAATTTTCAGTACGAAGTTGTTTAGCTGTTTCAACCAATTTTTTTATTTTGGTAGCGTATGCTGACTGATGGCTTTTCTGTTTCATGGGGGTTTAGCAGTTTGCTGGATCTTGGCAGACTATTTTTTGTATAGACTGGAAACTAGACTAAACTTTTAGACTGAGGTATTGCTGCCCTTCTTTAGTACAGGACGCAAAGAAGGAGCGTTTTATCTCATAAATCTACCCCATAAAGTGTCAATTAGCTCCGACTCAACTCAAGTTACTGTCGAATAGTATTTATATAGCAGTACATTATTGTTCAAGGCTTGGTAATAATTAAAATATGGTTATCAATTTCTCCTCTGTAACGCTACCTCAGTCTGAAAACTTGAAGTTACATATCCTACTGTCACGTAATAATGAAGGAAATGTAATAGCTTCTGTTCTGGAATTCCCTAATACTCAGGTTGAAGCACCTACTACTGAACAAGCTGTGCAAGAATTGAAAAAACTTTTGTCAACTCGTCTTGAGAAGATAGAAGTTATGACAGTAGAAATTCAATTATCTCAAAACGAAGCAGAAAATCCTTGGATAAAATTTGCAGGTGTATTTAAAGACGATGCAGATTTTGCTGAAATTGCTAATAATCTCAGAGCAGAACGTAACGCAGTAGATGAAGATTAAAAAGCTGAGGTTTCGATCTAGATTGAGAAATGCAGGATGAGTCTTTATATACTCGACACAGACCATGTTTCGCTTTTACTTCAAGGAAACCAAGCCGTTATATCTAAAGTTGCTCAAGTTTATCCCAATCTGGCTATCACCATTGTCACAGTTCAAGAAATTTTTAACGGGTGGGTAGTCAAAATTAATGACCGGACTGAATCTGCTAACTTAGTAAACCTTTATACTAAACTGTGGACTACTCAAGAGTATTTCAAAGGAGTGAGAATACTCAACTTTGATACTGCTGCCTACACTTGTCACCAAGGTTTACTCAGAGAAAACCAGCAACTAAACAAAAAAAGGCTACAGAAAGATTTGCGAATAGCTGCGTAGGCAAAGCCCGCCGTAGGCATCGCTCTTTCAACGAATGCAGTGATGGTTACTCGTAACCAAAAGGATTTCTCTCAAATTCCCAATTTGGTGCTGGAGGATTGGACACATTGACTACATCCTCTGCTATCAATTTTGATATCAAAGCCGGAAATTACAGAACTAGCATTACTAATTGACACCTGCCAACTTCCGCAAGAAGTATTTTGCTCCCTACTCCATGTTTTGATTGATGCACCTCCCTACGGCTGTATGATGGTCGTTATTGGAAAATTGTATTATCAATAACGATTCGGTGAGCATTTATGCCTAACGAGCCAATATTTGGTGAGCTAGTTAAAGTCGAGTTGGAGGCGTGTTTAGATGCCCCGATCGCCAGATATTTTGACGCGCAGCTTGATAAAGACCCAGATGTGTTGGCGCAGCTGTTGGCAGATAAGCGTAACCCCAATACTCGACGGGCTTATGAAAAGGATTTGAGGGATTTCTTTCTGAAGATGACTTTATTGCCGCCAACTGGTGATAGCGTGCTGGAGTTTCTGCACTTGCAGCGAGAACAAGCGGTGATGGTGGTGTTGAAATATAAGGCGATGTTGATTAAATCTGGGCTGCGGGAGGCAACCATCAATCGGCGGTTGGCGGCGATTAAGTCCTTGGCGAAAATGGGGCGCAAGTTGGGAGTGTGCAACTATTCCCTGGAAGATGTGTCGGGGGAGAAGGTTAAGGCGTACCGGGATACGCGGGGTGTTGATAGCAAAGCGATAGCACTCGTGATTCAGCAGTTTGATAGGGAGACTTTAATTGGTAAACGCAACTATGCGATTTTTTTGGTGCTGTGGGGTTTAGCGTTGCGTCGGCAGGAGATATGTCAGCTAAATGTGGGTGACTTTGATTTTTATGGACGCAAGTTGAGAGTTTTGGGTAAGGGCAAGGGAACGAATGAAGAATACTTGGATATGTCCAAAGATGTGGCGGCGGCGATAGCGGATTGGTTAATTGCCAGGGGGGATTTGAATCCCAATTCACCAATTTTTACGGCGTTAGATTTTCATAACGCTGGGCATAGATTGACTACGGATGCCATTTATAAAATAGTGGCTACTGCTTTTAAGAAGGCGGGGGTTAAGAAACCCATGTCACCGCACAGGGTAAGACATTCGGCGATTACGGCGGCGCTTGATGCGACGGATGGGAATATCAGAAAGGTGCAGAAATTGAGCCGTCATGCAGATCCGCGAACGTTGATGATTTATGATGATAACCGGAATAAAGACTTGTGGGAGATGTCAGAATTATTGACGGGTATGTTGAAGGATTCAGAGTGAGAAAAATTAATAAATCGACTAATTATAGTAGATTAATCTTATCCAAGAACTGGTAATTAAATCTCTACGCATTTTGAGAAGAATTGGAAATGCCAAGAAAATCCCAGGTACGTTATCCAGAAAATTGGTCAGATATCGCTGTTGATATTAAACAATCTGTGGGCTGGCGTTGCTCTAAATGTGGCTTGCAATGCATTCGCCCAGGTGATGATACGTCCGAACTTTCCCGTTCTCTTAGAATGGCGCTAACATTAACAGTGCATCATAAAAATTTTCTGCCAGAAGATAATCGTCGAGAAAACTTATATGCCTTATGCACAGCTTGCCACCTCAGTTTTCATACGCGACGCAGGGGAAATGTATCGCCAGGACAATTGTCTTTATTTTGAGCTAGCGTGGCAAAACTAACTAGAGCAAAAACTTAAACGTAGTAAATTCGTTATTATTGAAAAGTTTGGTTTACCTATTTACGCGTATTTCAATCATGAAAAATCTACTCTAGCAAGTTTTACCACTCTAGATTTTGAGGTTGTTAACAGATATTGACTATGACTCCCTCCCGCGTGAGTTGGTAGTATCTTCCTAATTCCGTTTGAACTCCATATCGGCGAAGTGGTCTTGCAGTAGTTTGTGGACGAAGCGGTAGCGTCCACCAACACGCTGGAGTAATAAGCGATCTGTACTGTAGTTAAGGAACTTAGCATAGTTCCAGGGGATGTAGCCGCTAGACCAAAGAATTATACGTAAAATGAAGTGTTTAATAGCAGGTGTCCCACTTCTAGGTATCCCCACCAATAATCCCAATACTAAGCTAGAAATTAAGGCTTCATTTAAACTACTTTTATTTGATATAATTCGTTGAATCAAAAAAATTAATATTGTGGACGGTACAAAAGTAAATGTTGATAACTTTACCGTATTTTTAACTGATTGCCAAATTCCTTCGTTAGGAATAGTTTTATTTTCAATTTCTAGCCCAGACAGCCCAGACAGCCCTCCAATCAGCCCAAAAATCAGTCCAAAAATCAGTCCAAAAATCAGTCCAAAAATCAGCCCAGCCATCAGCCCAGCCATCAGCCCATCAATCAGCCCATCAATCAGCCCTCCAATCAGCCCAAAAATCAGCCCTCCAATCAGCCCAAAAATCAGCCCTCCAATCAGCCCAAAAATCAGCCCTGTTAAAGTTTGATGAAAAGAAAATTTTAGAGTTTCAATTGCCTCAATTTTATCTCCAATCATCCCATCAATCAGCCCTCCAAGCAGCGCTCCAGTCGAACCTCCAAGCAGCGCTCCAGTCAGCCCTCCAATCAGCGCTCCAGTCAGCCCTCCAATCAAACTATAAATCAGCACAAAAATCAAACTATAAATAATTTCATCAAAGTTATTTTTTAGTAAATCCGGCTGCATTCTTTCAATCAAAAACTCCGTTGATTCCTGCTCAATTAACACCTGTGCCAACCAACTTAACCAAAATTTTGTGTTTTTATGCTGAGGTTGTTTATCTTTGTAGGGGCGTTTGAGCATCCGACGGATATAAGCATCAAATAGATAAGCAAGGCGTTCTTTAGAAGACTTAATTGACTGCCAAGTGGGTACTGATATCTCTTGAGCAGAGAGAACAATAATATTTAACAGAAGTGGTATTCTGGATAATTCGGTTAAATCTTCATCCTGACTAATACTATCCCACAGGTCTACGTTATCCGTGTTTTGTAAGTATTGACGAACCTGTTGAGAAGTAAAAGGGCATAATTCCAGTGAGTTATTTAGTTGTAGTAAAGTTTGATAGCGTTGATACTCTTCTGTACGACTACAAATTACCAAAGGATTAATCCAATTATCAGGACGAAGGAAATCATTAATTTTTTGAACACACAGTTCCTGGCGTTCGGCTGCTAACTCGTCTAAACCATCTAAAATGGGTAAAATTTCTTGATTATTTATCCACTGTTTCGCTATCTCTTTCCGCACCCCATATTTCTCTTTTAGCTGGTCAACTAACCAATCCTTGATGCTTTGATTATCATTTTTCCAAGTGGGTAAAGAGAATAATACTGGTACAGCACATAATGGGTCAGAGTAAGCGCGTTTAACTAACTCCTCAGCTAATTTAAGGACTATAGTAGTTTTTCCGGCTCCTGGCTGTCCTAAAATTAATAATCTGCCAGCAACATCTGATTGGTCAAAAATTTGAATAATTTCTGTATTATTTAAATTAATTTTCGGTTGAGAACCTACCTTAACCTCCATCTGCCAAGGTGATTCAATATTATATGGGTTTTGCTTTGTATCTAGGAGAATATAAACTCGATTATGCAGCGAACTATTTATCCGACTTTCCACTTCCGTGCTGACTTGCTTTAACAATAGTTGTCGTACACGGTTTCTGGACTCAGATAATTTAGTAGTATCTCCTCGCCCAAGAGAAATATTCCAAGCAAGCGACTTTCTATTATCCTGAACTACTGTGTTGTTGTCACCCAGAACAGCTTGGTTATCATTACCCTGAACGGCTCGATTTTGATTTCCTTGAACTACATTTTGAGGTGTAGAACTATCAGCCTGTTGCGTTGAATTTGCATCAGGCTGTTGCGAATCAGAGTTATCAGGTAGCTGCTGACTCATAATTCAGTTCTACAATCCCAACAGGTGAGAACCAGCAGCAACACCTAACCAAGTTGCAACTTTCACAATAATCGGCTTGGCTATTGTCCAGACTTTCTGACCAGCTTCCACGCCCTTGCTTGTTTTTTCAAGTGTTTCTGCCACAGTTCCCAAACGCTCTAATGCTCGTTGCTTATTTGGTTCTTCTTTATCTGTGGCTTTCTTAGCTGCACTCAAGTCTTCAATTACTTCTTCTTTAGTGTCGGCTGGGAGTTCTGCGCCTTGAATTAAAGTTTCTAATTGTGCCAGCAATTTGACAACATCTTCTTTAGTGAGCGATTCTCCGGTGTCTGCACCCACTTGATTTTGTTGCGTCACTTGATTCCCATCACCAAGCACACCTTGGTTATTGTCACCTTGAGTTGCGCGGTTGTTATCGCCTTGCAAGTTTCTGATATCGCCGCCAACTGAACCACCAACTGAAAATCCACCGGGGTTGTTAGTCATAGTACCTACCTGTTCTACATTTGAATAATAACTAGGGCGTTGTAGTGCCTGGTTTACAAAAATTTCTAAACTACGAATTCTGCTATCTTTTTCTTCTAGTAGTAATTTAATTTCTCGCTCTGGCAAGCCTTTTATCTCGTTATAAGTAGTAACATATTCTGCACTTAGTTGGGACTTATCAGCCGCGATCGCTGTTTTAGCACGAAGCAAAAATTTATCTTCACCTCGTACCTCCATCCCTACAATTCGTAATTCTGCCTCTGGATGGTTTTCAGCTAACTGCTTGAACGAGATGGCGATCGCTCTTGGGTCAATTCCTTGGTTGTGGTAGAGGTCAAGGGTATCGAAAATTGGTTTAATGAAATCACCAAACTCCCCATCTGCAAACACTTCTTTGTTATTATCAGGTTTGCGGAGGGGGTCAGGGTTTTCTTTTGTAGGGAGTCGCATATAAACGTACTGACATCTCACCCCATCAAATTTGGTGTCAGTGCTAATACCCCAATCTTGGATGTATGCTCCCGTAAGATTAGAGCCTGTTAAATCAGTTCCATTAAGTTGTGCCTGTACTAACTTCGCTCTGGATAAATCTGCATCTTTTAAATTCGCTTTACTTAAATCTGTGCCAATAAAACTGGTATCTACTAAATTGGTATTGAGCCGAGATACGTGTAAAAACCTGCAAGATGGTCTGGAAAGCGTTGCTATATATACGTTCTAGTATTTCTGATGTCTAATGAGAATTTGTGCATGAATGCACTCGCACTTCTGACCCCATATTTGCTTTTCGCCTACCAAAGAGAATTATAAATATGTGCTTTTACCCATAAATTGACCAAAAAATGAATCATAACTTGACCAAAAGTTAACGTAATTTCAGGGTTTTCAAACAATCAACATTTCATCTTGTGAATCAAATAATGACCGCAAGTTCAAAATTTGCATCATAATGCGACCAAAAGTTTAATTCTGGCATTATTCAAAAAACGAGTATTCAAACACTCCAATTTCAGTCTAAGTTTTGAACTTTTGTACTCAGATATGGTTCAAAGTGGCCATGATATGCTTCAAAAGCATATTTTTATTTATATTTGAGTTGACGCTGATATTTATATCGCAGCGATCGCTCTGTTGCCACTTATGCGATCGCCTACTACGGCTTTAACTAAGTAAAAATGATAATCATGAAGAAGAGGGTAGTTGCGCGACGCGCAAATAACCTCTTCTCTCCTTTGCACGATAATCATTACCAAATAAATTACTCATATATGAAAACTGAAGTATATGTTGTCCACCTTGTTTATGAAGCATAAAGCGGCAATAACTGCCATTTTATGTTTCAAGTCACAAAATACTCTGTGGTAGGATGCTCTCAATTTTGCTACAAACCTTTCTATACAAGAGTTGTAGACAATTAAAGGCAAAAGATAGTCAAAGTCCTTGCTGTAAAACCTGTAAATAAAATTAATAAATACTCCTGTTTTTGTAGCGATACATACCCAAGATTTACGCTTCACTGTAAATTTTACGTAAAAATTCCTGAAACCTCTATATAGCAAGAGTTTCCAGACCATCTTGCAGGTTTTTGCACGTATCTCGGCTCAATACCATTTTGGTTCAAAAAATCTGGCCAAACTTTTTGGCGTACTGTGCGAGAGTTTTAGTCAGGAATTTTTGGCGGAGAAATCAGGGTGGTAAATGAGGTTTTTGGGGTCTAAATCCTTCTTATTACCTTGTGTTTCCCTTGTAAATCCCTTGGAGATGCCATTGCAATACCTTATTTTTGACAAAAAAGAAGGATTTTGTAAAAAACGGTGATTTTCAGTGTTGAAGGTGCAAATAAATCCTTGTATTTGCCATTGAAATGCCATTGGTTTACCTTACAAATGCCTTTAAAGAGAAAATCCTTGTAAATACCTTATAAATTCCATTCAAGTAAATTAATGCTTCGGGTGCGAAGTTTTTCGTCAGCCAAAAAAATTAGTATGATTTCGCCACCTGCACATAGAAAATCTTTAGGGGCAAGATGTCTATTGATAAAAAAGAACTGGTACATGGATGACCCAAATAACTTGCCCCTTGAACTCCTCAGAAATATCAGCAGGATTGGGCTGGCATTTAATAATGATGATCTTGGTAATGAAGCCGCCCAGGTCGTGAAGTCAATGTTGCCCCAGGCTAAAAGAATTGCACCTAGTGGGCGAACTTGAAATGAGATTCTTATTGAACAGCAGCAGCAGCAAGAGATATTGGAGCAAAAGCAACGAGGGCAAGGTTTGAGTCGATAATCTAAGTAATCAATCCCCGTGGAAGTTAAAGGTGCGCGAGGGAGGGGCGAAGCCCCGTCCCTCTGGACTCCCTCCCCAATGTCAGTTGTTGACCGAGCGCTGTACAAAACCCCTGGTGGGGTCAACTAGACCCATCGCAGCGCTCAGTCAACAACTGACTTGCGTAAGAAAATGAAGCAAGAAACAGCGACTTTGTAAAGGCTGGTAGTAAACCCAGATTTCTCGCAACTGAGAAATCCGGGCCATAGCATCTTGCTTGGCATTATTTATAAGCTAATACCAAGCAAGATGCCTAAATCTAATATTTTCTATTTGCTATTCCCTGACTTCTCTAATACTTCTTGTAATTCTTCCCTGGCATCTTTGGCAAACTGCACACTCCCAATACTAGCCATAATTCCCGCCCCTGTGGTCAGGCTGGCTTCTGGCATTTTATCTAAATAGAACAAACCCACACCCAACAAAGCTATAATTGCTGATGCTGTGGTTACGCCTAAAGCTAGGTTAAAGGTCAGTTGTGCTTGGCGGATTAATTCATCAATGATTTTTTGTTTCATCTCTTGTGTCACCTCTTGATCGTTGGGTTGTCGTTGGGAAAATAAATTGAATGGCATAGATTTTATTCCTCTGCTTTGTAATCAATTTTTGTTACTTGGATATTCATATCTTAGGACGACAACAATTCAACTAAAGGGGCACATAGATTATGCTTGATTTACTATTTTCCCTGTGTTTTAGGGCAGATAGGGCAATATAATTTAACTCAACTGCCCTATGCGATAAAATCTAGCTTTGCTATATAATTTTATAAATATCTAGATTATCAATAGGTCTTATCTATGCATCTATCAGATACTGTTAACTCTAGTCCTGAAGGAAAGATTAAACTCAGAGAAGCATATAAAGCTGCACCTTTAACTATTCAATCCATTGCACAAAAAGCAAATGTTAGCGAAGACACAGTTAAACGTCTATTAGGAACTAAAGAATGCCCCAATGGTGTTCAAAGATGGGCAGTGGAAAATATTGCTAAAGTTTTAAATATTAAGCCAACAGATATAGTTAATTATAAAGATTGGTATCCACAACTAATACCGCCAGAATTTGAAATAGTAATTAAAGATAAAACACAAAGATTTTGCGGGCGAGGATTTGTTTTCAAGTCCATTCAGGAATTTTTAAAAAATCACAATAGTGGCTACTTTCAAATAATTGGTGATGCAGGCATGGGTAAAAGTGCCATTGCTGCACATTATGTATTAAATAACCCAGAAACCATTTGCTTTTTTAATATTCGTGCAGAAGGTAAAAATCGCCCGGATTCATTTCTGAGATTAATTCGTCAGCAATTAACACAACGTTTTCAAATGCCAGATTTGGCAGATGCTGATTTATCAAATTTATTAACTACAGCTAGTGGAAAATTATCTGCTTGGGAAAGTTTAGTAATTATTGTTGACGCACTGGATGAAGTTGACCAAGAAGGAAACGGTAATTTATTATATTTACCAACGTTTTTACCAGAAAAAGTTTACTTTATTCTGACTAGAAGACCTTTTAATTCAGAAGAGAAAAGATTAAATATTTCTCCTAGTGTTGCCTATCAAGAATTAGATTTAAGGAAATATGGTCAAAATAGTAATGATGATGTCAAAGAGTATATTTGGCAGTTGCTAAATTCAGGTGAATATCAACAGGGTTTACAGCAGTGGATACAACAGCAAAATCACATATCTAAAACAGATTTTGTAGAAAACATCACCGCTAAAAGTCAAAATAATTTTATGTACTTGCGCTTTGTTTTACCAGCCATAGCCGAAGGTTTTTATAATGATAAACCTCTGGATCAATTACCTGTAGGTTTGCAAGGATATTATGAGAGCCATTGGCGATTAATGGTGAGGACTACCAAGGATTTACCCAGAAATAAAATTAAAATTATCTATGTTATGTGTACATTGAATTGCGCCATATCCCGTGAATTTATTGCCAAATATTCTAAGCAAAATGACTTAACAGTAGAGGAAGTTCTGAAGGACTGGGCGCAGTTTTTACAAAAACAGGAAAATTATGAACCGCCCCGATATCGGTTTTATCATGAAAGTTTTAGAGATTTTTTACAGCGTCAAGATATTGTCCAGGCTGCGGGGGTGAGTTTACCAGGTATAAGTGCTGAAGTTGCCGATAATATGACAGAGGGACTTAAGTTATGAGCAATCTTCGCCCTTGGTTGGAAGAAAAATCACAGGAAGCAATTGAACAATTTTTGGGTGAAATTCCGCGTTTGTACTTTGAAGGTGGGCAACTTCAAAAATTATATAGTCTATTGAGTGATTATGACTTTATCGAATCCAAGATTAATCATCCTAGTTTTGGCATCCAAACGTTGATTAAAGATTATAATTTAATCGAGAATACTAGAATTTTCAATTACCCAGAATCCAATGCAGAAACTATAGAATCATTAAATTTAATTTTTAATACATTGTTTCGTTCTACGCCTATTTTAATTGAAGATAAAAAGCAATTAGCAGCGCAATTATCAGGACGTTTGTTACACTTTAAAGAACTAGATATAATTAACAAGTTGCTGCAACAAATCTCGCAAACTAAAACGACTTGCTTGCGTTGCTTGACAGCTTGTCTAACTCCTCCCGGAAGTCCGTTAATTCGCACCCTTACTGGTCATAGTTCCTCGGTTTATAAAGTAGCAATAACAGCGGATGTTAAATACGCTGTTTCTAGTTCCCATGACAGAACGCTCAAAGTGTGGGAATTAGCACCGGGAAAGGAAATTCGCACCCTTACTGGTCATAGTGACTGGGTTAATGTAGTAGCAGTAACAAGGGATGGTAAATACGCTGTTTCTGGTTCCCGTGACAGAACACTCAAAGTGTGGGAATTAGCAACGGGAAAGGAAATTCGCACCTTTACTGGTCATAGTCACTGGGTTAATGCAGTAGCAGTAACAGGGGATAATAAATACGTTGTTTCTGGTTCTTGGGACAATACACTTAAGGTTTGGGAATTAGCAACGGGAAAGGAAATTTGCACCCTTACTGGTCATAGTAAATCGGTTAATGCAGTAGCACTAACTGAGGATGGTAAGTACGCTGTTTCTGGTTCCCGTGACGGAACACTCAAAGTGTGGGAATTAGCAACGGGAAAGGAAATTCGCACCCTTACTGGTCATAGTAAATCGGTTAATGCAGTAGCACTAACAGGGGATGGTAAGTACGCTGTTTCTGGTTCCGATGGCAAAAAACTCAAGGTGTGGGATTTAGCAACAGGCAAGAAAATTCGCACCCTTACTGGTCATAGTTCCTCGGTTTATGCAGTAGCAATAACAGGTTATGGTAAATACGTTGTTTCTGGTTCTTGGGACAATACACTCAAGGTTTGGGATTTAGCAACGGGAAAGGAAATTCGCACCCTTACTGGTCATAGTGACTCGGTTTATGCAGTAGCAGCAACTGAGGATGGTAAGTACGCTGTTTCTGGTTCCACTGACAGAACACTCAAGGTTTGGGATTTTTTAGCAACGGGAAAGGAAATTCGCACCCTTACTGGTCATAGTGACTCGGTTAATGCAGTAGCAGTAACAGGGGATGGTAAGTACGCTGTTTCTAGTTCCACTGACAGAACACTCAAGGTTTGGGATTTAGCAACGGGAAAGGAGATTCCCACCCTTACTGGTCATAGTGACTCGGTTAATGCAGTAGTAATAACAGGGGATGGTAAATACAAAGTTTCTGGTTCCCGTGACGGAACACTCAAGGTTTGGGAATTAGCAACGGGAAAGGAAATTCGCACCCTTACTGGTCATAGTGACTCGGTTAATGCAGTAGCAGTAACAGGGGATGGTAAATACGCTGTTTCTGGTTCCCGTGACGGAACACTCAAGGTTTGGGATTTTTTAGCAACGGGAAAGGAAATTCGCACCCTTACTGGTCATAGTAAATCGGTTAATGCAGTAGCAGTAACAGGGGATGGTAAATACGCTGTTTCTGGTTCCACTGACGGAACACTCAAGGTTTGGGATTTTTTAGCAACGGGAAAGGAAATTCGCACCCTTACTGGTCATAGTGACTCGGTTAATGCAGTAGCAGTAACAGGGGATGGTAAGTACGCTGTTTCTGGTTCCATTAACGGAACACTCAAAGTGTGGAAATTAGCAATGGGAAAGGAAATTCCCACCCTTACTGGTCATAGTAAATCGGTTAATCCAGTAGCAATAACAAGGGATGGTAAATACAAAGTTTCTGGTTCCACTGACGGAACACTCAAGGTTTGGGAATTAACAACAGGAAAGGAAATTCGCACCCTTACTGGTCATAGTAAATCGGTTAATGCAGTAGCAGTAACAGGGGATAGTAAGTACGCTGTTTCTGGTTCCCGTGACGGAACACTCAAGGTTTGGGAATTAGCAACAGGAAAGGAAATCTCCACTTTTACAGGGGAAGATAGTATACTTTGTTGTGCAGTAGCTCAAGATGGAGTAACAATAGTAGCAGGCGGCGAATCCGGAAATGTGCATTTCTTTCGCTTGCAAGGCATTGAGGTACAGTCATGAACACCTCATCTCAATCAAATACAGAATTCCAAAAAATAATACTAAAAAATATACAAAATTTTACCAACTGCGAATTTATCTTCACCACCATCAACAACTTTCTCCACAATTACAACCGGGGTTATTTCACCATTGTTGGTTCCCCCGGTAGCGGTAAAAGTGCCATCCTTGCTAAGTATGTGATAGATAATCCCGATGTTATTTACTACAATGCCCAAGTAGAAGGTAAAAATACTGCTGAGGAATTTCCGAAATATATTTGCACCCAATTAACAAAGAGAATGGGGAATGGAGAATGGGGAGTGGGGGAAATCTCTGAAAACGCTACAGAAGGAAGTTGGTTTCTCTCGTTATTACTGCAAAAAATTAGCGACCATCTAAAACCAGCACAACCGCTAATAATTGCCATTGATGCTTTAGACGCAATTAACCCCAACAGTCAACCACCAGGTACAAACTTATTTTATCTTCCCAGATATCTGCCTGATGGGGTCTATTTTATTCTCACCCGTCGTCCTTTCAAAAGAGAACAATCGGGTTTATTAATTGAAGCACCATCGCAAATTCTTGATTTATCGGAATATGGGTTAAAAAACTGGGACAATGAGCAAGCATTCACTCAACATTGGCAGAAAATGCAAGGTGAGGGTTTATCTGATGTAGCGTTGTCAGTACTGGGTGTGCTGATTTCTGGGGAAAAGGAAGGAGTATCACTCAATGAAATTACGGCAATTAAAAATGTAGATGTATTCGATATTCAGGAAGTGCTGGATAATTGGTTTGAGTTTCTACAGCAACAGCGCATCGGTAAGGAAACCCGTTACAGTTTATATCATCCCCGCTTCCGGGATTGGCTGGGGAAACAAATTGGTGTTGAATCGGGATATGTGTAATTTTATGCAAGATGGAGTGTATGTGGATGCCTAAGTCATGGGGATGACTTGCTGCCCAATTTACGCTGTTTTCCAGTTTTCCTTCAACGTGGCAACCAATCAGGTTAGCGCCCAAGCGAGAAGCTTTCGGTTCAGTTTTGATGACCATGCCGTAATTACACAAGCGATGGCGTTCGGCCCACCGGAGGCGATCGCCAAAATCAGCAATCACTGTAATTAGAGATTTAACTGCGGATGAATTGTATATTGATGGTGAGATTTACCTAAAACAAAAATAAATATTGCTTTTTGACATATCACCGTTATCTTAGGTTGTAACGGTGTAGGTCAACCAACGCACTTATGAGCCGAATTATCGCAGTCTTTAATCAGGCGGGAGGTGTTGCCAAAACCACCCTTACCCAAAACCTGGGCTACCAACTAGCACAACTGAATCATCGTGTGCTGCTCATCGACATAGACCCCCAAGCCAGCTTAACCATTTTTATGGGCTTGGTTCCAAGAGACATAGAGCAAACTGTCAACAATGCCATTGTGGATGAACAACCCCTGCCAATTCTTGAAGGGATTCATGGCATGGATTTAGCCCCTGCCAATATCTCTCTCAGTACGGCAGAAATGCAATTGGTTAGTGCTTCTATGCGCGATTTCCGTCTAAAAGAAGCTATCGAACCAATTGAATCTGATTACGATTTTATATTAATAGATTGCCCTCCCAGCTTAGGGCTACTAAGTTACATCTCCCTTGTAGCTGCCACTCATGTTCTCGTGCCTCTGGAAACCCATTTCAAAGCTTTTGAGGGAACAGGCGAATTACTAAAAACGGTTGCTACAGTACGCAATAAACCCAACCGCAAACTGCAAATAGCCGGATTTGTGCCGACAAAATACGATGCCCGGAACTCCCAGGATACTCGTACTTTAGCAGCCATCACTGAACAACTAGCCAGCGCCGGAACTGTCTTTGCCCCGATTCCTCGCTCCACTGCTTTTGTTGATGCTTCAGAAGAACGAATGCCCCTTGCAGTTTACGAACCCAAGCACCCATCTGTCCAAATATTGAAAAAAATAGCCGTTAGTTTAGAATCCTTAAAATGAGACGCACTACTAAAGCCAGCCAACCCCTCAAAAGCAAAATTGATGTACCTTGGGACACTACAGGCGTTATTAATGCCGATTCTCAAGTGACTATCCCATTAGACCAGATTTCTCTGCCGCCGAATCAACCACGCCGTTACTTTGATTCTGAAGCATTAAAGCAGTTAACTGAATCCATCAAAAAGCATGGCATTCTGCAACCCATTTTAGTACGCCCCCTTGATGGAGATAAACACGAATTAGTAGCAGGAGAGCGACGCTATCGTGCTGCTAAAGAAATTGGACTGAAAGTTGTCCCCGTCGTCATTAGAGAGTTAGACGACAACGCAGCTTTTCAATTTGCACTTATAGAAAACTTACTTCGAGAAGACCTCAACCCAGTTGAAGAAACTGAAGGTATCCTGCAACTGCTGTCTCTTAAACTAGGTCGAAGCGTTGAGGAGATACCCCCATTCCTGTATCGTCTACAACGCCTACAAAACAAAGCGTCTACAGTTACCCATAACGTTATGGGCGCTCCCGTTGGCTCAGGTGATGAACCTACCCATAACGTTATGGTCGAAGTTGAAACTGAGTCCACTAATAACGTTATCAGCGACGATGAAGGTGATATTGAATTATCTACCCATAACGTTATGGGCGAAACCGAAACGGATGATTCCGACCTCAACCAGGAGCCTGCTGTAAACCAAGACCTCAAAATTGTTGAAGGAGTGTTTGATGGCTTAGGGTTAATGACCTGGGAATCTTTCGTTAAGAACCGTCTACCCTTGCTCAACCTCCCAGAAGATATCCTTGATGCGCTAAGGGAAGGCTCACTAGAGTACACCAAAGCCAAAGCCATCGCCCAGATTCAGAAATTAGATGAGCGCGTTGAGTTTTTAGAACAAGCTATTGCTAACAACTGGTCTTTAAGCGAAATCAGACAACGCATTATTGAGAAGAAAGCCCCAGCCTCTACCCCAAACACCGAGTCGAACGATTACAAAAAGCGCTTTACTGCTGCGACTACTAAACTAAGGAAATCACGCATTTGGTCAGACCCGAAGAAGCGCAAACAGATAGAGAAACTACTTGCACAACTGGAAACGCTGACAAATGTTGAGTAACCTTACATACCAAAACCAGGACGTAGAAGGCAAAATGCTCAAATATTTTTTATACTAAGCTTTAGTGCCTAAGATTCATGTTGTAAGTGACCATGCTAGAGTCAGAAAAACTTATCCAGATAGTACAAGCTTGGTTAGGCTATATCAGGTTAGAAGAACTGACTCAAGCTGAAGTCGAGCGTTCTTCAGATATCTATTCAAAAGTAGTAGATAAGGGAGTGCAGCTTGTTGGCAACAAGTTGCTCTTAGATAGCGAAGTATTTACACAATTCCAGCAACAGCAACAAGCAGCTAAAAGAGGGAACAAAAATGATGTTCAGATGGCTGTTGCTTTCCCACAAATCTATATAATCAACGGCAAGGGCAAAGACCAAAAGCTGAAATATCTGCCTCTGTTCACAATTGATATTTCACCCATATTCAAAGGTAATTACCGCAAAACTGGCTGGGACTTGACCGAATACGAGTTTCAGCCAGTGGTTGTTAATTTAATGCGGCTGTACGGGCTAGAGGAGGAGCAAGCCGAATCACTGATTGTTGCTTCAGGAATTGGAAAATTTTTAGAAGATACATTTAAAGGAAGATTCCCAACACTTCGAGACTTTCTCGAACTGGTAGATTTACCCGAAGGAAAATACAAAACCTCTCGACAACCTTATTTGCTACGCTGCGACTTTACACCTTACAATGCCCTCCTGAAACTTGACATACAAGAAATCCTCAAGGAGCTTCAACAACCTGACTGTAATAGCGAATGGCTAACTGAAACTCACCCAGCAATGCAGTACTTATGGGGAGAGCCACAATTACCCAGAGATGAGGTGATATTCTGGGGTGCTTTTCCCTCTCATGCACCTGATGAATTTCAAGCGTCTGTCCTCAAACACGCCCAAGAGAACTTACTAACTGCTGTTTGTGGGCCACCCGGTACTGGAAAAACAGAAGTGTTTCTGCACCTCATAGCACAGCAAGTAGTGAATCGGGCGTTACGGCTTGTTCGCGGTGAAGATGATGCAAATAATTTAATATTCTTTGTCGGCGCTAATAACAGCACCGTTAAAAAATTCCAACAACGACTGGCTATAGATTCTCCTGCTCAACAATTTTATCTTCCAGGCGGCAACCAAGCTAATATCCGTAAGTCAACTCTACCCAAACTGCAATCAACCCAAGATTGGCTGCGTAATACTGAATTTGATCAGGATTCTTGGCAACAAGCCAAACTTGAATTGCTGCAAGCCGAGAGTGAAATTCAGCAACTTATAGAGCAAGACCGCTTGAATACTGCTCAAAAAGTTATTGACATTGAACAGCGATCGCAACTGAATGAAGAAATCCAATCTCTCAATGACGATATTGCTGCTAAGTCTGTCTCCTTAGAAGCCCAAACTGAACAGCTATCAAGTTTGGCTGCTTACGAAAATTTTCCCATTGAGGCTTACGAACAGATACAAATTGCGTTATTCCAAGCAGAACGCGAACTGCCAAAAGATTCTGACTCTATTACAAAACGCGCCTTGAACTGGCTTAATGCTACTACGGATCAGCGAATTTTTAAGCGTCTAGCTTTGCGGATAAACGCTGCTGTTTTAAACACCTTGGCGACAGGGCATCCTTTTCAGATTCCCCTTGACCACCCTAGTTTAACCGCAGCCCAGGCAGAGGTGAACCAAAAACTAGATTTCTCACAACAATGGCAGAATCAAAACCTGGAAGTAACTGAAATTCAAAGCCAAATAGCGGCTTTAACTAAGGAACTGGAGTTAAAGCAAGCAGAACACCAACAAATCCAAAAACAACTTGATAATTACCCACAAGGGGATTTCTACAATCTTTTTTACCGCGACCAACACCAATTACAGCTAGAACTGTTTCAACGAGCCTGGGCGTTTCTGTTGCAAGAAGTCCTCCGACGCAAGCATAGCGTTATGAGGGCATTAGAAACTTACGGCAGTGTATTAGCAGGGGATGGAGAGGCATTACTAAAACTTTCAACTGATGGTGATGCCATCTATCGTGACTTGAGCTTGATTTTCCCTGTCATTACCTCCACCCTTCAATCAATGCGTAATATGTTGCCAATTCTTCAGCCCAATATCATCAAGCTGGCATTGGTGGATGAAGCGGGGACAACTCTTATACATCAATTATTTCCCTTGCTGGTGCGATCGCAACGGGCAGTAGTGGCAGGCGACCCCCAACAAATTGAGCCGATCGTTAACATGAGCGATGATACCATCAAGCAATATTTTAAAACTGCCTTTCTGGATCGGGGCATGAGGAATGAAGATTACTATCGCTATGCCCCCACCGCCAAATACACAGCTACGGCTTATCATCGCGCTGCTGGCTCTAGTGGCGCAGAAGGCGACTTAGGCAATGGCATTATTCTCTCTAATCATTACCGTTGCACCCCATCTATTATTCAGTTTTGCAGCCCCAACTACCCCGGTGGTCTGCAAATCCTTTCAGGTGATCAGCAGACTGCAACGGTCAAGCATCTGCTGGCTTACCACGTTGAAGGAAGCCACACCCATAATACCAATCCAGAAGAAATTGATGCTGTAGAAACTATAATTGCGTCCTTGCTAAAACATGGGTACTCTACTAACTCGGATGACAACTCAAAGACAATTGGGGTGATGTCGCCGTTTTCGCAGCAAGCTAACGCGCTCAAGTATCGACTATCTAACCGTTGGCGAAACTTTTCTTGGGATGATATTGGCACAGTTCACACCTTCCAGGGGGGAGAAAAAGCAGCTATTATTTTCTC
>NZ_CP171140.1:0-44081 GCF_043099725.1 Nostoc sp. C110
TTGGGCATCAGAGAATCCACAGACAGCACGACTAGATAAAATTCAATCGCTGAAACTCTTTGCTACTGGTAACGTCTTACACTCAGAGCGCAAGGGTAAAGACCATATCGAATTTAGCCCCGAAGGGATTGGTATCTTCAATTTGAATGAAACCCCGGCACTGCACGGCACAATTCAAGCAATTACTGACCGCATCGCAGCCCTAGTTTTTAGCAAAACATTTAAGTCAAATCCTGATCCAAACAACCCAAACGAGTTACTAGCAGACCCTCGATTCTCTTATGATTTGGATTTTGTACGGGAGTGTGTAGCCCCAGCATTTTTAAATAAGATGATTGCTGGGTTACAGGCATTGATAGAAGAGGGGATTGATTATAGCTGTACTCAGCAAGCATTAGAGGATATTCAAGCCGAAAACTCTCACTTATTCCAATTTTCTAAAGATACAGGGCTGGGTTACAAGTCGGATGCCATCGTCACAGCATTTGATCTGTGGTCACGCCTAGAAAATTGGTACATCGACAACGGTACTTTATCCTTTGATGAGTCTAGCACTGGCAAGGTGAAAGCGATTTGGCAGGAACAGTCCAAGCCTAGTGATAAAACAGTCAAGGCGATCAACCAAGTCATAGCCAGATTTAAAACACTATTCCCAAAAACCAAGTTAGTTACCGTCCCCCACCCATCCGGGAAGCGGAAGTTACAGGCACTGCAAGGAATTAGTTTTCATGATGTGCCAATGTCAATAACTGACACACCCATAGCAATAAATGAAAATTCCACAGCAGATCCACCCCAACCGCCACACCAAGAAAGCCTTATAAATCAAGACTTCCACACCACCCACACCAGTTTAGGAGATTTAGAAAAAAAATCAACTACGGAATTAAACGCCTCGTCAAATATTGACTTAAACACTGAATTAAACATTGACTCGTCAGACCAAAATCAAATCACTCCCCCCAATGTTTCACCTGCTAATAAGGAGAATGACTCTAAATTGGTGTGGGTGGTGTGCGATGACGATACTGAAAGCGTTTCAGCAGATTTAGGTGGTGTGTCAACTGCTGTGCCAGATGAGCTTATTGCTATGCCAAACAACTTATTGACAATTCAAGTGGCAGGGAAGCAAGCGATCGATGATTTAGTACCACCAGTCTATCCACAAGATAATGCGGCGGTATTACAGCAAGAAACCAATGTTCAACAGTCACAAGAGCCGAATGGTGACACCTGTGACACCCCTCTCAATGCAGGTGGAACGGATAAAATTATCGCCAATGCGGAACTGATTAGGGAGTCTATTGTAGATGAGTCTTGGGAAATGATTGATGAATTGATAGAAGAGTGGACGGATGAATTTAAAACTGCTGTTTGGAACCTGTTGACACCTCTTGAACGGAAGACAGTTAAAGGACTAAAGCGAGGTAATACCAATGAATGAACCTGTTAATTCTCCACGAGTCTTAAAAATGCACCCAGAGATGGGATATTTGGCTGATGAACAGATGGATGCAGATCGTGAATGGTTTTTTCATCATCCCTTCGCCACCAAGTATTACCGCAAGCCTTTTGAATCGGAAGTAATAGAGTTTTGTGAACTTGAACCAGGACGAAAACTCAAAAAAATACTGGTAACAAAGGTGAGTGAAGGCGCAAGAGCTAGAACACCGATTTTTTATGATGCCTAACTCAGATGGAAAACCATGAATATAAGGCTGCTAACAGCAATACCTGTCTCCATTAAAATCAATTTCGGTTTGATGCAATTAAGAGAAATTTTCTTTATGCGTCAATAATCTCAACGTTCAGCTTGAGGATGATGTTAATAGTGCCCCATCATTCGAGGTTGGCTTACGCGTTGCGTCTGAAAATTTCCCTTTTTTGGGAAGTATAAAGTAGATAAGGAGAGCATTAAAGCACTCAGTTGAGCTTATGAAGCTGCGAGACTATCAGGAGATTTGTAAAGCGAAAATTGAAGCCAACTGGCGCAAAGGTAGTCACAAGCAATTAGCTGTGATGCCAACAGGCGCAGGCAAGACAGTTTTATTTGCTGCACTGGCTAGCGAATTCACTCGTAAAAACCAAGGAGTGTTAGTCGTAGCCCACCGAGAAGAACTAATTATCCAAGCTGCTGAGAAGCTGGCAGCAGCAACCGGCATTATTCCAGGAATCATCAAAGCTGGATATAAACCGAATGTTGATGCACCAATTCAAGTTGGCAGTATTCAAACTTTGGCACGTCGTCAAAAATATCCCGAAGCTAATTTAATCATCATTGATGAAGCACACCACGCGGCATCAAACAGCTATCGTCAATTGATTGCTCAGTATCCAGATGCCCAAATTTTAGGAGTGACCGCAACCCCCCAAAGAATTGATGGTTATGGTTTTGAGGACTTGTTTGAAAAACTGGTTGTTGGTGCTACAACTGGACAGTTGATAGCAGAGGGACACTTGTGTAAATTCAAAATGATTGGGGGTTTTGCCAAACTGGGATTGTTCACCCCAAAGGGTAGAGATTTTACAATCAAAGAACTAGAACGGGCTGCAACCAAGATAAAACCTGAAGATGTGGTGAAGTGCTGGCAAGATTATTGTTTTGGGAAAAAAACCGTTGTCTTTGCAGTTAACGTGTCTCATAGTCAGGCGATAGCCGAACAGTTTCAAAAAAACGGCATAGCTGCGGAGCATCTCGATGGGGAAACACCCACGGGTGAACGCAAAGCGATTTTAGAAAGATTTAGAACAGGTTCAACGCAGATCATAAGCAACTGTGGGATATTAACCGAGGGCTTTGATTGCCCAGACATTGATGTGGTGCAATGTGCTAGACCTACAACTTCAATTAGCTTGTGGCTACAAATGCTTGGGCGTGCGCTGCGACCAGCGCCAGGTAAGGAGTATGCGATTTTAGTTGACCAGACTGACAATTGGTATAGGCTGGGTACACCTGACCAACATCGGCATTGGAGCCTCAAGCCAGAATCAGTAGATAAGAATTCGCCAGGAGTACGCAATTGTGGGTACTGCCATCACGTTTTCAAGCCGATGGAGGCAAGAATCACTAGCAAAGTGGTCTGGAATCCTCGGAGTGAAACTTTTGAAACCCTCTTAACTACACCGTGCCCCAATTGCAGTAAACCTGTAACTTGGCAACTAATTTCAAGCAGTGATATTACCCCAAATCAGGAGAAGAAAGAGGAATTTGATCTAGAGGTGGAGTACCGGGAAATTCCTTCAGAATGTCGGTTCGAGATCCTTGAGCAGATAGTGAAAATTCGCAAATTAGGCAGTAGATTCAAGAATCTGCCAAACCGGGAAAAAAAGTTTATCCATTCGTTAACTGAACTGATCCATCAACAATCCGATATTCAACTAGCAGAAATTAGAGTAGCACTAGATATTCTAGAAATTGGTTTTTCACCGACAGAAATTTTGGCTCATGCGCTTTTAGTTCCCTTATGCCAATTAGCGGCATATAACAATTGGTATCAGATAGAGAGGCTGATGAAGGGTAGGACAGGGGATATTAAAAAGCTGATCTGGGATATGTTACCTAAGCACTACCAGAAGAAAATACACCAGCTAAAAAAGGATCTTGCTGAAAAACCAACCCCATCAGCGATCTTATCCCAGGTAACTTTCAAAGTAGGTGATCTGGTAGCCGCCGCCGCTCCAAACGATTTGAAATACTTGTGGCACGGTGTAGTAGAGGATGTTTCGGACGACGGCTCAGAGGTGTTTGTTTTTTGGCAGTCAAGCCAAGGAACAGCCACAAGTTCTTATGAGATACATGAGGCATCTTACTTGCGTCGGCTTTTTATCTAGAAGATTGTTGACCACTATCGTATTGAGGTGCGCGGTAGAGAGTTCGTCTGAAAAAAACTTCGTATACTAACTAAATATTTACCTCAATGGCGGCGTAAATAGAAGGTTCGTGCAACCAGGGGCAACCTTGTAAAATTTAGTAAAAATAACCCTTTATTTAGCCTTAATTGATAAGAAATACAAATGATAACTTTGCCTAGTTCGTCTTATTTTAGGCAATGTTTTTCAGTTTCGAGACGAAGCGATAATACTTTGAGACACAAACTTACAGGTACTCCAAGCTCCGTTTTAGGCAAAGTTCTTTTACTGTCTATGAGCTAGAAAAATCATTTGTGCAACTTATCTTTTAATAAGCGTGGTTAAATCTCGTATAAATCTCTGTAACGCTTGCTGTATGAGGTTTTTAGCTACAGGTTGCCCCTCATTGCACGAACCTTCTATTTACGCTTCCTGAATGTGCCTTACAGTAGGCGGAAAAACCGCTAATTTTCTTAGAGCAGTATTTGGATAAACTCAATGCGCGCCCCAGAACAGAAGTAATTTCATCATTATTACTTGATGTTTTTACTTTGCATATATTTACGTAATAGTGTGATATATCTACTTGTAAGCTTTTAGTGTATTGCTCACTATGAAACAAAAAAAAACAACCCTAAGACTGGTGTCGTTAGGGTATTTTCTACTTCAAAAACCAAAATTTTCTTATTAATCTGCGTTTTTATCATTAGTGTTTTTGGCATCTTGTTATCAAATTGGTTGGTGACAAGCCAGACAGCCTTCGCAAAAATCGATCTTTTGCAACCTGCACCGACTCAAGTGCTAGGCTATTACGACTATTTTGGTAAACTACTTAACCCTCAAGAAGCAGCGCAAGTAGTGACAGAAAAAGGACTAGATCCTAATGACTCAACTTCCTATCAACGGATTGGGGCAGTAAAAATTACTAAGGAATTAATAGCGCAAGGTGAAAATATATTTTTCAACCGTAAGATTGGAGATATATTCGGTTTGCAAGGGGTATTTGGTTTTGGACTTGGCATTGCTAGAATTTTACCAGAATTACAGACAGCAATAGTTAAGTTGCAAGGTCAGCCAACAACGAACTTACAAATTATTCTTCAGAAGGATATAGCATTAGGTAGTCGAACTTTCCCCAAAGGAACTGTTGTCAATACAGGCTTAAAAATGGAAAAGGGAGGAACTTTTCCGATTGGGCTGGGAATCACACCCAAGATTGATATTAGCTGTGCTGCTTGCCATGTATCCCTTTCAAATAAGGGTGAACGTCTTTTGGGAGTACCTAATGGCGAAATTGCCACACCCTTGCTAGTTGCTTTAGCACCAAATTCTTCTGCGGCGTTTTCGCGTTTAAAGTTTAATCCCCTAAACCCACAATACCAAGGCAATGGGAAAATTATTCTAGATAGTAAAGGTAATAAAGTAGAATTACCTGATCCCGAAAAGTTTGAAAAAGCTTTTGACGATGCAGTATTGGATGTACCTTTTGGTAATTTTGAAAGTTCTTCAGATAGTATCAACAATACTACTCAAATACCCAGTATTTTCACATTTAAGAATCAGCCTTATTTCTTTGATGGACAGTTTGCAGTGGGGCCATTTGCGGGACTCAGCGCTGTCAGCAACGGTGTTCATTCTTCAGAAATCAATCTATTGGCAGCTGCTCAACTCAGTGCAGAGACTCTTGGTATTGATCCAGAAGTTTATATTGGTACATTTCTTCAAAATGCTGCCGTTTCCAGTCTACGTTTACCAGAAGGAGTGATAGTAAAACCTTCTGAATGGCTGCGGGGGGTAATCGCACCGAATCCTACACAAGCAGAATTAGAAGACCAAATTCCCGCTCCTGGCACAGGAACTTATCCAAACCTGCGTCCCAGTTTATTTACTTACAACGGTTTAGTTTTCAGTCCAAATACTGGAAAGCCTGGAGATATTGCCAGTGGGACTTTCCTCTTTGCTGACAACGCTATGTCTGCTTTTCAAAATAGCTTAGTACCACCTGCCAACCAGACTTCGGAAAACTGGCAAGCGTTGAACAGCAATTCTGTTAAGCGTGGAGCAAAGGTATTTGAGAAAGCTAATTGTGCAACTTGCCATATTCCACCCTTCTTCACTGACAACAAAATTCATTCACTCGATGAAATTGGTACTAATCCAGCCCGCGCTCAATCTCGCCTGGAGCTGAATAAATTGTTAGTGCCACCCAAGTTATACACTTTCAACACTCCCGTTCCCATACCTGCTGATGCTGAAGTGTTGGATGTACCAACGCAAGGGATCTCCGACACTCCCACAACTCTACCCAAAGGTATATTGCCAAAAGGTGGTTACAAAACTGCTTCCTTGCGTGGTCTTTATTTAAGTGCGCCATATTTGCATGATGGTGGTGCAGCTGTACGGGCAGGAAGTTTGAAAGTTGACTCAAATGGTAGCTTTACGGTTTTTGACAAGAGCGGGTTAGGGCTAACTGGCACTCTAAGCCTTGGTATACCTGCCGATGCTGCTAGCAGCTTGCGTGCCTTAGTCGATCGTGAACTTCGCGCAAAAGTTGTGAAAGCCAACAAAGCTAACCCTAGTTTAGTGCGTAGTAACCTTGATGGCACAGGTCATGACTTCTATGTAGATAGGCAGGCTGGGTTTAATCCAAACCAGCAAACAGACCTGATTAATTTCTTACTAGCACTTGATGACGTTCCTGGGAGCTTCTAATTGAAACTGAGGCTGATACAAAGAGTAAATCTAACTTTCATCCGACGCTAACTTCGGGCAAAAGTAATACAGAGTTGCTCTCAAAGATATTACTTTTAGTTTGGAAACAGGGATTTGGGAGCCAGAAGAAAGAATATTCTGACTCCTACCAGAATTTTTACTTTATTTTTTTGGAGAATTATCTGATGGAATTAGTCAAAAAGCTTGGCATTGCTTGCGCTAGTGCTGTTGTCGGCTTGACTGTTGTCGGTGCGTATTCTACAGCGCAAGCTGCACAGTTATTTTATTTTCAGTATTCTTTTCCCAGTTACGAAGCAAATGGTACGGCTATTTCAGCTAGCGGCACTCTTACTACAACTGATCTAGACCCCATAAACAACAATTACACAATCACAGGTATAAGTGGGACAAGGACAGCTCAAGGAATTGCAGAGACAATAATCGGGTTGCTCTCACCGGGTACATACGGTGTCAACGATAATCTGTTGAATGCCAGTAAGCCACTGTTAAGCAAAAACGGTTTTTCTTACCTGGTTTCCGGTAGCGGGGAAGACGGTCAGGGGAACGTTAACGTATTCTACAGTAGTTTTAGTGAAGGTTATTCAGAGCTTTCAAGTGATGTGGATTATGGCAACTTTAGTATCAATCCACGTCCTGTTCCCGAACCTCATACAGTAGGTGGCTCATTAATTGCTCTTGGTTTTGGCTGGTGGAGGAAACGAAAGCAAGCAGTAGCTTCCCGAAAGAAAGCCTCATAAAAGCATTTAGGGGTAAAAGTAGCCTAACACAGCAGACTATTATTCTCGCTGTAATAGTCTGCTCAACCGTTGTCAGACGCGGTATGTCAATTCCTTTTTGTCGATAGACATCTTACTAGAGTTTTCTAAACACTTATGTAGGTGCTTGTTGCGAAATCGGGTAATAAACTCATTAACTTTAAGCTTATTGGAAGATAAGTGAGTAAGAATAACACTCTAATTCCATCAAATAAATTTAACTCGCTCAATCACATTAAACTAAACAACTACATTTATACTACAAAAGGGGGACTGTACAGTTCACTGTCTTCAACGCTGACTATTAAAGACTCAATTCATCATCCTGCTGCTGCTGTTGCTGCTGTTGCCTTAACTGCTGCCCATAATCAAGTAGCTGCTGATTCCAATCACTGGCTTTAGATTTTTTGATTTGGGACTGTGGCATCCGTTCTAATACAAACTGTGCTGCCGCATCAGTGCTTTTATCGTTACCAAACGCCACCAGTATATTAGGAACTTTCTGCAATCGCTCAAGCGGTAAGCTCTTGATATCATCAATAGCTATATAGACTGTTCGTTCGGGTGGAACATCGCCCCTCTTCAGATATTCCAGCATGGCTCTTGAAATAGCATCGATGGGAGACTTGCACAGAATTGCTGTTGAGGTTTTATCGGTAGCCTTGCCCCCCAAGTGAAAGTAAAACCAGCTATCACTGCGTTTGGTTCCTTTCTCGTATCCCTTAAAAGTGTTGTTCTCTCCCCTAGTTCCTCTGAGGAATCCACCGTTACGTTGACCATCAAGATTTCGCATGACAAAAACAGCATTTTGTTGCTGATCAGCGTAAACTAGCCCCTGGTTATGAAGCATTTGAATACAGTCAGAGCGGATGCCCCGAAATTGAGTGAGGTAATGTTCAACGGCAGACCAGTTAGCTTTATCTTCAACAGGTGGAGCGAATTGGGAACGTGGTTCAGTCTGGATAATGTCAGCCGCCCTGTTCTTAACGTGAGCGATCACTGCACGTTCTACACCAGCTTCACCAAATCGCTCATCTAACCAGACAACCGCTTGCCGGAAATTGCACTGATTAACGTGCATCACCAAGTCAATCGCACCGCCAGAGCCTTTGGAGTGTTCGGGAGCAAAGTCGTAGAATTTGGGCCCATCTATATTAATGATGTGTCCATGACCCCGCCACCGCTCACGCTCGTAATTTAGCCCCAGTTCCCAAGCGACATCCTCTAAAGCCAAGTCGCGCAGTTGTTGAGTTTGCTGCTGCCAAAAAGCTACTTGTGCCTCTAATTCTTTGATGCGCTTGTCTTTGAGTTCATTTTCAAGCGCCAAAGCCTTGGCTGTAGCTTCCATCTGCTGTTTTTTGGCTTGCGCCCTATCCCGGTCAGCTGCTTTGGCTTGCAATTGCAACTGGGTGAGGCTGCTATCTGGTTCTATGCCAGCATTAACAACGCTGTAAAAGTCCTTAATATCCTGGTGTTGCGCCCTACTGCCCTTAATGCCACGCTCTAACCCCAGATGTTCTGTAGCTTCTGAGTAGGAATCTTGAAACTGCCTCATCAGATAGCGACCGTCGAAGAAGTGCTTGGCCCTCAGTTGCCCTTTTTCATCAAGGGGGACAAAATAAGCGTGAATATGGGGTGTCGCTTCATCCAAGTGTAATTCTGCCCTGACAATGCGTGAGCCGTAGTGTGAATCTAACCATTGTTTGGATGCAGAAAGCCAGGAGTCAACTTTATCCTGCTCATAGTAACCCGCTTGTGTTGGGCAGTTAGGACGGAAATATTCGGGGCTGGCAGTCAATAAAATCTCGGTGCAGTAAACCGCATCGGGGCGAATCTTCCGTTTCTGCTCCCCTATCTTTTCCATCACCAACTGATCTAATGAGAGCGTTGGGTTGTTAGTGCCGATGAATCTGATATTTTGTTTATCTGAATCAGCGTTGGGTGTTTCTCGCTGACGTGCGGTGTGCGCTTCACTGCCTGCCAAGTTACTGCGCTTGAGTTTTTTAATCCGTGCAATAGCGTAAGCCATGCCACTTTTTGAGTGATTGAGTGCAATTGCGTCGCAGACCCCACGGAACCTTTTTGTTTCGACCGTCAGGGAGAAATGGCGCAAGCCACCCGTCAGGGCAAAAAGGTGTAGTGGGTATACACCTAAATCTTAGCAAACCAGCGCGAAATTCCTCCGCCATTGTCCCCAACCGCACAGTCATAGTCTCTGTGCTGTCACTGCGCTTGTGGCTACTGCCGCAGTTCAAATACCTACTACAAAAGCAACTGAGGCTATTTTACTGTTCTTAGTGCCGCACTAATATCATCAGCTTGTTGCACAGCCTATGCACAATTTTACTGTCTGGTAATTGGGCAGAAAATCTCGTTTCTTGACCCTAATTGCACAGCTTCTGCACAGAAAACGCCGTTAAGTTGTGCAAAGTTTATACAAGCTGATTGGGCAATATTTCGCGGCTTACGCTAGAGTGCAGTTAGCCCTCAAATATCAGCATCAAAATGGCCTCACAGATTAATCTTGCTGTATCTATAGATGTCGGTGGCTCTGGCACAAAAATTATTTATAAGGCTAATGGTTGGAAGGAGCCACAGTTAATAGTCATGTCTCCTGAAGTGGAACAGATAACTAAGGCTGATTTTCAACGTTATCAGGACAATCAGGTGTGGAACGGTATGCCTCTGCCAGAACACCAAGCCTACTTAGAATGGCAGGACAGCATCTTTATTGTGGGCGAATTTGCTCTTGAATTTGCGGCGGTGGATCGGATTCATGAGCGCAAATACGAAAATGCTTTATATAAGGTACTGGCGGCGGTGGGTGTAATTCTACAAAAACATAATGTCGCTATCAAAAAGCGAAACGCCGAGTCGCCAAAAATCATATTAGATTTGGCATTTTTGCTGCCTTGGAATGAATATAACGATCACAAACGTTTCTTTTCGCAATTACAACAGATGTTGAAAGCCTTTAAATTTCGTGGTCAGGCTTGGGACATAACGCTAAGTGAGAATTTTTTGTGCCGTCCAGAAGGGGCGGGACTATTAGGCATATATACCAAAACCAAAGGAGTGAGTTGGTTTCAACAAAATCAAGTCGCTATTTTAATGTTGGGTCATCGCAACACAACATTACTTTGTTTTGATAAGGGGATACGCAAGAGTGCCGATAGCCCAATGCTGGGGTTTAGTTCTTTATTAGATGATGTCTGCTCACGAGTGTCAGGGATTGGACGTGACCAACTGGCACAGGCGATATTTGATGCTTTGTCTGAGGCGAAAAATGAAATATATGAATATGAGTCGCCACATGTGAACACAAAACATCCCAATTGGCGCAAATTGAAGGCAATTCAAATGTTAGCCACGGCGCGGGATGAGTCTTTACGGCAGCGCGAACTGGAAGATATTGTGGTGGCTCTTGTTGCGGCGACGAATGCTTATTGGCTGCGCTTGAAAAAGTGGTTGGAGAAAAATCTACCAACATGGCCAAAACAAATAATTATCGGTGGCGGTGCGGCGGCTTTCATCGAACCGGAACTAGAGCATTATTTCAACTGTGTACCTTGTGGAACTAATGAAAAAAAGCTATTTCGGGGTGAACGCGCACCAAGCTACAGACAGAAAACGAATTATTCCCAACAAGAAATAGGGCCTTATACTCAGTTGGTGTGGTTGTCGGAGATAAATGAGCAAATTGAGCGCACTTTTAAAATTGGTTTTGGGCCAAACAGGGGGTTAGCGTTTCGATTAATCGATTGCTTTGGCATGATGGATCAGCTATTGGATAAAACTAAAGAGGTTGTAAAAAGTGACAAGAGCGAAAAAACTGCGTAAGAGTCTGTCACTGCCTCGCTTTCAACCGATGGAAAATACGCCTTTAGCTGTGGTGGCTGATTACCTCAATTCTTTGGAGGTAACTGTTGCTAAGAGATTGCTAGAAGAAATGTTGGTGATGTATTTTCTGCCACGCGCTCAGTATAAGTTGGGGGGTTGCGAAAAGCAGCAATTGACAAATTCATATTTAATTTCACGGCGAATGGCAGAAAGTCATTTTGGCATTATGGCGCTGGAGTTGGGGCTAGAGGCGAGTGTTTATAGCTGTGTGTCTGTGCCATTAAATGCGGCTCCAGCACAGAGTGCAGTGTCAGTGGCAATCGCTCAAAAGGACGGCACTGGGGATAGTGCGAATCTATCAACACTAACGCCATCAACTGTTGAGCAAGCACAAACTCATCATTCAAGTTTGATTGCTGGTGAAGAATCAGTTGATTTAATGGATCAGCTGTTTAGTTGATTTTGATGTTTCAATCTCAAACTGAGCGTTTTCTCTAGTAAAAACATTGCTAACAATAACTAGGTAGGCGGCTAGATGAATCCCATATCTAAAAAACGCAAGTCTCTGAGTTTGCGGCTTCAACCTTATGAGGGTGATGTTTTAGCGGAAGTTGTCGATTACTTGAACTCGTTGCCCAAGGATGAGGCACAGCGTAAGGTGGCTGATATCTTGGTGGCTGCTTTCTTGCCAGTGGCGCGGTATTCGAGCGGTAATTTTACACCAGAGCAGATCCGTTTTGCTTGCTGGGAAGCGCAGGACTCATTGAATAAACACGGTAGTTATATGCGTTTGGCACTGTCGGTGGAACAACCGCAGTTTGTGGTGTCACAGCCAGCGTTGACTGCACCAGTTGTAGCGGTCAATGCCCCAAGTTACAAGAGTAATGTTTTATCCGAGCCTGAGATTTCAGGGGAAGCGGCTGATTCAATCAGACCTGCTTCAATAGTTCAAGGTCAGGCTTCGTCGCAAGAATTGGATGCGATTTTTGGAGCAGATTGAGCGAAGAATATTTGAACAATAGCCGCCGCAGTTGTAGCTGTTAACTGTGAGGCGGCTTTTGTCGTGCTTATGTAGTTTATTAGTAGTCTTTTTTGAGGGCTATTTTTTCTTTTTCGGTTTTGGCTGTCAAAAACTTTCCGCCAAATATGGCGTACTGTGCGTCAAAAAAAGATGGATTACAGAGCTTAAAAGCTTTTAAGCGAATTTCACGATAATTGACCAATTATTGGGAGCAAATGGGAGACTTCTAACAAGTCTTGGGAACTGCTCGGATTTATTGGGAATTTTTGAGCTAATGAGAATTTTGTAACTGGATGATTTAAAAGGTGTAAAAAGGTAAGAAAAAATTGGAGATTTGGGAGATATTGTCTAGATATTGGGAGATGTTGAATGTAGTTGGTGAGGGTGGGGAAAATGGATGTTTTGTCGAGGTTTTGTCTTAGATGCACGAATTTAGTCAAATCAATAAACTAGTCCCAAAACTGTAATATTTCTTGATAAATGTGTCAATAATCACGGTTTGGGCGGTTCATTTTGAGAGTAATTATCAATTAGATAGACAAAAAAAGGGTCAAAAACAGGGGTAAATTTTTTTTGTGGATTTTGTTTTTTAATGTTGAGTCTTGGTTCTGTTTCAAGGGGAACGCTCAACGTTTACTTTCAAAGTGATCTAACTACGATAGTCAAGCGATCGCGCATCTTGTGGTCAACCTAATCCAAGATAAAATCAAGAGCGAAGAATTTTAATTGATGATGAGCCAGGGGTAAGCTATGGAAGCCAAAAGCGAAGTGACAATAAAATTTAGTGGCTCACTACCAACAGCTACACCTCTTCCGAACAAGAAAGTTGCAATCGAGTTGACCGATCAGAACGGCATAGTCTTCACTGCTCAAGTTAATGCAAAAAGTTGGCGGAAGGCGGAAACTAGCGCCTCAGAATTTGCAGACTGGGCTGGGGCTGTATCGGGAAAGCTTGGACAGCGCACAGAAAACGGGTTTGAGGTAGTTGATGCTGGGGTTCAAATCTTTGAAAAGAAAGCGAAAGAGCCTAAACCAGATGTAGCGGCGGCTGAAGCTGAAGCTGGCGCTTCTTCATGACCACATACAACAAAACCCTACTCCTTCACTGCGATCGCCGCATTGAATTAGCCGGAAAGCTCGAAGATTTAGAAGCTCAAGGCTATTCATTTGGAACAGGGTTTGCACCTTTGATTGAACAGCGCTATCGAGTGGTTGCACAAAATCTCTTGTGAATTTTCCCAAAATGGAAATTTTATCCACTGCGATCGCCAGAATCGCGGACTGTAAAATTTGCGATGTCTACTTTAAGGGGCTGCTTAGTTACGCACCTTAGCTTGAATGATCAGAAGTTTGCGTAATGCTTGAATATATCGATCTAGTTTTTTTGTGATAGTTAGAAAGTCTAGAGGCATCAAGAGCTTCAATCAAGTCCACTAAATGTACAATCAATCGCTTCATGCGAATAAGTCTAAAATCCTTGGTAAGTTCAGGGTCTATTAAGAAGCGAGTTGCAGCTTTAATCCAGTGAGTTTTTCCAGATGATGAATTGGCTGTGAGTATTTGCAAGAATTCTCCATATCCGATAACGACTCTTCCGTTGCTTCCTGTCGTAATCATTGATTCTCCAATAGCCCTTTGTTCCTCTCGAAATATAAGCACATCACACCATTCTTGCCAGTCATTAGCATTATTTAGATAGCCATCTGCAAAGTCATTCCTGACTTTTTTAACTGCCTCTTCAAAACTACGATTAATTTTGTTTTTACTACTGTGAAGAAAAACTATATCTTGACGGAAAAGTTCTAGCCAACCGAGTAAAGAACATAAACGATAGATAGAGCTTTGAAGCTTGTACCTGTTATAGTATGAACTGATGACTGAATTACGAGATGGTGGCTCAAGTTCTCCTCTAAGAAATTCAGATTGAAGGAATTCAGGAGGATGTTCGTTTTTACATATTTCTACTAACCTATCGCAAAGCTCTATAGTTGCTAAGAGAATAGGATCTTTATATTTCCGATAAACAGTTTCAAGTGAACGTTCTGATTTCCACTCTTCAAATGAGCGTGTAAAGACCCATTCCTTTAAAAAAAGTGCAATAAAAGTACCTATGGTACTGATAAGCGTACCTACTACAGTAAATCCAAGAACGTCTTTAAGAGTTAGCTGTGTTAATTGGCTCAAGTCCATCTCTAATGTCAGGTGTGTTTTGTGTGGTCTATTTAAGGTAATTTTAGTAAATTTGCTTTGTCTCCTGTAAAATTAACTACTGAATTCTCGCGTTGCCCTATACGTCCGGTTTGTTGTTATCCCATTTGGGAAAATCCACCGAATTAATCCCAAGTATCTAGTAGTAAGTAATTGAGTTAAGTAATTAAGTTACTTAACTACTAAAAGTTAATCCCCTCAAACGCTTGCTCTAGAAGGACTCGTAGAATTTCAGCTTTTTTCCTACCAGTGCGATTAGCAAGATTAGTCAGTTTGGAGTGCATTTCTGGAGATAGATCCAAACTGACTCGAATGGGTCTTTCTCTTGGTGTAGATTGCTGAGTTAATTTTTCTAATAAATCATTGGATTGCTTCTCAGGCTTTTTAGCCGTGCTAGTAGGTTTGTTATTTGGTTCGTCATCACCAAAAATGAACTTATCGGCGTTATCGTCTAACCTTTTTCGTTTAGCATTCATTTCAGTAACCCAAAAATCTCTTTGCACAATTGCTCAAATTCTTCAGCCGAATCTTTGGCTCCTTTCATTTCCCAGATAGTTGCTTCCTGGGTAAAACAATCGGCAATCGCTTGCTTATTGTGGATTACAGTTTTCAACAACTTAACATCGGGAATTTTACTAAGTAGGGATAATGCCTCCTCTTTGAGCCTCGTTCCTTTAGACGCGCGAGAGAGAAATACTGCTGGCTTTGGTAGCCCACCCGATATTTTCTGTGCCGACTTGATTAACCGTATTGCTTCCGAAGCCGAATGTAGATCCAGTCCAGTCGGCTGAACCGGAGTTACCGAAACATCTGACAAGCACAAAATTGCTCTGGTAGATTCGGTGGTATTCGGCGCACCGTCCACAACTACAAACTGAAATTCTTCGGCAAGCTCTGGTAATTTTTCAATTAATTCGTTTGCGTCAGTAATTTTCGATGTCGGGATTTGACTAGACAGCAGGGACATCCATGTTGCTCCACTGCTTTGCGGATCTGCATCAACAAAGTGTATTTTCTTGCGCTTGCGGTGCAGCCAAGAGGCGAAATGAACTGCCCCTACTGTTTTTCCGCAACCTCCCTTCTGATTGCAAAACGAAATAATGGGCATTTACTTAACTCAATTACTTAACTGAGATAAGTATAATCCCACCAATGAAAGATGTCACTGTGGAAGTAATGAATGCAGTTGGTTATTCACTTGCTCTCAAATCAGCAGCCTCCTTCAAGATAGAAAAGGCTGCTGATAATTTACTTAATTACTTAACTTAATTACTTAACTTATTTGAGTAAAAAGGCTAAAAAATCAGGTTTGTGGCATGACCATAGATTTTTGAAACGCCTTTATTAGTTCTGAAACTACAATGATTGAAGAAGCAATCATTTGGTGAAATTGTGATGCAATCAATTTTCTGGAGTGTAGAAGAAGTAGCCCTAAGAGCTAAACAGTTTTACGAAAACGGTATTCGTCAAAATGTCGAATCTGGTGACAATATCGGCAAGATGATTGTGATTGATGCAGAAAGTGGTGAATATGGGATAGATCCAACTGGTGTAGAAACAGCGTTAAAGTTAAAACAGAAAAACCCTAATGCTAGATTGTTTACTATACGGATTGGTTATGATGTTGCTGTAAGTTTTGGTGGTGCAATGGAGCGTACTGCTGAATGATTTATGGAAAAGTAATCGATGGTAGGGCAATAGTTCCAGTGGTTTTTCGTTTACCTTCGCAGCCAGATTTTAACTTGGATTTTGTCATTGATACTGGATTTAATGACCATCTTACTTTACCATCACAGGCAGTCAGTGCAATGAATCTTCCCTTGTATCCTTGATGACTATGTAATCAGCTTGTTTTGAAATCCGCTAAATATCGCTAATTAATTACGGTAATATTTATTTGAATCAGGGAAATTAACTGCTGTATAAAATTAGGCAACAAAAACAATTAGGCAACAAAAACAAAAAGTTGGAGACTACCTTGAAACGCATTGTTGAATTTCCTCTCGAAAACGGCGACTCAATTCTAGTGGAAGTTGATGAACCAGCAATAACTGATGACCGCATTGGTATTCGTGATGAAGTGGTGCAAAAGGCTACACAGACTTTTGAGTCGGCGTTGGATAAGATAAAACCCGTAGCTAATGTGATACTAACCAAAGTACGTAATCTAAATCAGCCTGCGGATGAAGTAGAAGTCAAGTTTGGTATAAAAATCAGTGCGGAACTTGGGGCAGTGGTTGCATCTGGCAGTGGAGAAGTCAACTATGAAATAACCCTAAAGTGGAAGCATGAGCCACAAAATGAGAGCAGCGCTTGAGTTATGTGTTGTCAGGATTTACTCAAACAGTGGCAAAGTAATTGGTGCTGGTTGCTTAGTTTCTCAAAAGCATATTTTGACCTGTGCCCATGTGGTGGCTGATGCTTTGGGTCTTCCAAGAAACACTGCGGAAATGCCTGATGCGCTTATCACTTTAGACTTCCCTTTGTTAGCGGCAAAACAACATCTAAAAGCAAAGGTAGTTTTTTGGCGACCTGTTAATCCTGATGCGGAAGCAGAAGATATTGCTGGATTAGAGTTAGAAAATTCTCTCCCACCAATGGCTCAACCGGCAAAATTTATTACATCTGATGACTTGTGGGGACATCCTTTCCGAGTATTGGGTTTTCCGTCGGGACAACCAAATGGAGTTTCGGCTGCTGGGGTATTGCGAGGACGAGTTGCTAATGCTTGGGTACAACTAGAGGATGTAAAGCAACCTGGTTATAGATTAGAGGCAGGTTTCAGTGGTGCGCCCATCTGGAATGAAGAACTTCAGGGTGTAGTAGGAATGGCTGTGGCAGCTGAAATGAAGCGACCAGAAATCAAAGCTGCATTTATGATTCCTGCTTCCATCCTAAACAAAGCATGGAATGAAGTAAATGTTGTTTCTCAAGAACTTATAGAAGAACTTATAACATATTTCCCCAGAGCAGAGACCCTTATATTTGCTAGTTATAGTAGAAGTGGTAATATTGACCAAGATTGCGAAAAATGGCTGGAAAGAGCAAGAAATAATCTGGGTTTATCTTCTTCAGACACAGCTAGTTATGAAAATGAATTACTTTGGCTATGTCAGAGTATGTCTAAAAAAGTACAGGATAATGTAAAACAGTCTGAACAAGATGTTGTCAATTTCTTTGTGGAGAATAGCTTTGAAAAAGATTTTGAATTTGAACAATCTCGGATGAACAATATGTTAGAGCAACTTAAAGTTGCTCTAGGATTGAACGCAGAAAATGCAACAGGAAGCTTGAGCGTATCCATCAGCAATTATGGAAACAAATTACTCAGGTCAGATAACGCAAAAGCAGTTATTGTTTTTCAACAAGCCCTAAATTACAATTCCGATAATATAGCAGCACATATCGGATTAGGCAGTGCTTTCCTTCAGAGTAGCCAGTTTTTGAAAGCAATTAAAGCTTTTCAAAAGGCGAATGAAATAGGTAAGAAAAAATCTTTTAGTAGAGAAGATATTAAAAATATTAACAGTTTGATTAAAAAGGCGAAAATAATGCTTTGGCAGCAGATTTTTGTCAAAATTTTCAGGCTGTTCTCTCCTATCCCAATTACAAGAATTATCAGGAGAGCAAATAGATTATTGGTAAAATTTATAACTTTGCTAGGCAATTCCAAAAAATAAATTATCCAATTTCTGCATCTAACAGGGGTGAAATGAGCAGGCGAACAGAAACTTACGCTAAGGAATTGATTAGCCATTTTGAATATTGCGATCGCCACGGATAAGACTGTACCAATTAAAGTCTCTGAAATTTAGGAGCTTCAAACCCTTGCTGTGCCGTATTAAATTGTTGCACCAAATAATCTATAGCTTAATTGGTACATCTAGAATTGTGAAAAATATCGGTTTGCAAAATGCTTATCCAGTAAGGGTTACAGCCTTAGCATAACTTTCTGTTCGATTGCTCATTTACCCCCGTTATAGAGGAATTATTTTCGAGAATTTTTATCCACCTTGAAAAGGCTAATCTATTAGCGTTAGCCTTGATTCTTTGCTTGATAGTCGGTTGCCGCAGCAGTAGCAGCAGTACCAGCAATAGTCATTACTGTTACATCTCCTACCACATTACCTAGCTCTTGATTCGTGTCTGAGGCAGCCTTAGCCGCAATCTGGTTTGCTATATCCTGAGATGCTTGATTTCCTTGTAATTCATAGTAGCTCAGTGCTTCTTTATAGGCTGCATCATAAATCTTTCTTTTCAGAACAAATTGACGGCTAGCCTCACGCCCAGCAGTCCGCCCCGCTCCTTCAGCAACCTCACGCCCAGCAGTCCGCCCCGCTCCTTCAGCAACCTCACGCCCAGCAGTCCGCCCCGCTCCTTCAGCAACCTCACGCCCAACAGTCCGCCCCGCTTCTTTAACAACCTGACTCCCTACTCTGGCACAGGAAGTGATTTCTAAACCTAAAATACTTGTAATCAAAATTATGATGATTTTACGCATAACAGTCCCCCTTGTTCTCCGATTTTTTCCTACTTTCCTTTACTTTCTTACTGATTCAACAAAAACATCTGCTTTTTCGGAAATTCTGGTAAAAACATCGCCAAGCTAGCCGATGCTGCTAACATCTGCTCTCAGCGGAGTGTTATTACATCCAGTTCCGCTAAAGAGCGCAACTCGATTATCAGCGCTGTCATAAAGTCCGCTTATGATTAAAGCCCCAAACGCTGATTCTCTGGTAATCAACCATCTCTGCATCGCCATGTAGATTAATAAGCAAAACTTAATCCCCAAGTTTTCCAGCAAACCGTCACGAAGGAATCACGGTTTAGGTCGTATACGCCGGAATCCTGGAGTTTGTCGGTGTACCCCTAAGATAGTAATAGTAACTATTCCAGGCTATGAAAATCGACCGTCACGATCAAGCTAAAATTTTATCATCAAGCGAGATCGTTCAGTTATTTACCCAAGGTTTTAAAACCGAACGCGATCGCGCTTTATTTGGCCTCTGCCTTTACTGCGGTTTACGAATCTCTGAAGCTTGCTCAATGCACACCAGAGGCGCTTACCGTATCTCTGGCGGTGTGCGGGGACGCATAACCGTGCGTAAAGAAAACACCAAAGGCAAAGCTGATACGCGCTCTATCCCTGTGTGTGACGAGCTTAAGGAAATACTAGAGGCTTATTCCTCTCCCAAAGAGTTTTTATTTCCTGGGCGCTGGGGACGGGGACACATTCACCCCGATTCTGCCGACAAGATTTTAAGGGCTGCGTTTGATGAACTTGATATTGAAGGGGCGAGTACCCATAGCTTTCGCCGAACTTGCTTAACCAAAATGCACTTGTCACACGTTCCGACAAAAGTAATTAAGAAAATCTCTGGTCACAAAACTTTGGCAGCGTTGGATAGATATCTTGAGGTCACGGACGAGGATTTGCAGGATGGTGTTAATACATTAAAGTTTCGCTAAGTTAATTTTAGGACATCGTAGTGAGATTTATAAAGATGAAAGTTAGGCGATCGCCTGTCCGGTCAAGTCACTTCTATTCAATGAAGCGGAATTAATGGGAACTTAATATCAGTGATAGAACGTCTACCATTTTTGGGTTACTTCTATTGTTTTAACTCGCGAGAAAAATAGATGACATATCAAGGTCAAGATAACGCTAACCACCCAAACGGTCACAGCAATATCCAGAAAATGGCGGAAAATGTCCATGTTGTTATGGGTGCTGCTCATGCTACCCATAAGATTTCCGAAGGCATCGATGAAGGTGACTTAGGAAAGGTTGGTGAGGGTCTTGCTACCGGCGGAATTGTTGGTATTACCACCGCATCCGTTGCTGGTCCTGCATTTGGATCATTCGTAGCTGGCGTTGCTGGAACTGCTGCGGGAACCGCAGTAGCGACAGCGTTTCTCCCCGTAAGTATTGTTGCCGTTGGAGTTGGCGCTGCACTCTGGGGCTGGAAGAAGCTTACAGACTAGCAGCCATCGTTGCATTAAAGTCACTTCTATTCAATGAAGTGGAATTAATGGAAATAATAATAAATAGCAAGGTCGAGATATTTGTGTCTTGACCCTTTCCAAATATATGTAAATATAATTTTTTATTTATTTTGACCCTTTTAGGTATTGAGCCGAGATACAAGTAAAAACCTGCAAGATGGTCTGGAAACTCCTACTATATATAGGTTTCAGGCATTTTTAAGTAAAATTGGCAGGAGAGCGTAAATCTTGGGTATGTATTGCTACAAGAACTAGAGTGTTTATTAATTTTATTTACAGGTTTTACAGGTTGAACGATAAATCTCTTTCACCGTAAATTCGCTGAAACTCCTACAGGAAAAGGCTTACAGCCCAAAATATTAGCCTCCTACCACACAGTATTTATTAAACTCTTGGGTAGGCGAAAAGCAAATATTGACCCTCAGACTGCAAGTATGTTCAGGCAAAATACTACATAAGCCTCAAAATCGCTTAAACTTATATACAGCAAGTCTTTTCAGAACATCTTGCAGCTTTTTACTTGGATCTCGGCTCAATACCAAAAGGGATATTCAAGGGAAGTTTGCGATTAAAAGCTCGGATTACCGCGAGGTGCGTTCTTTACGACTAACAGATGATACCTGGAAGGCGTTAGGTATCGCCTCTGAATGCTTGGGATTAACTAGGGCTGACTATCTAGAGGAAATAGTTAGAAGTAACGTCAACCCATGTATTACACGGAAAAATTCAAATATTTCTACTTCTGATTCACAGGATTTTTTTGAACCATTGCCGAGTATTACACGGTACGACCAGGAAATGGAGAGGCTCATTGCCCAAGTACAGAATCTTCAAAAAGAAAATTTAGAGCTTAAGGAACGGTCAGCCATTAACTTTGTGCATGACGTTGTAGATTTTGAGGCGATACGCGATCACATTTTATTTGAATTGAAGTTGGGACGGCAAGCTTCAGCTTACAAAGTAGCACAGAAAGCACTTAATCGATTTATTCAAGAAATAAAACATCTGGTTGACAGTTTCTGATTGCTGCCAAAACTGCTGCAAGAAGTCACGATTTCTCCAAATTGCCAAATTGATTGGTTTTTATCACTTTTTAATGTTAAGCAATATTTCGCCAACAGTGTCTTCGCTATATTTACCCCAATTGGCTCTGTTTGGCTACTCATCCATCTGGATACCCAGATTTTTGACTTGCTCTAACGCCTCTACTACACCAACTTCATCAGCTAGTCGGATAAATGCACTGGCTAATTCTTCTAATAAGTCGCTCCTATCCACCTCTACCCCCTCGTCTGCCAAGTCCATCAGCACTCGATTGATCTGCCTGCTCAATTTTTTCGGAATGCGAAAAGTAGTTTGGGTATACTCGGGATTCTCACGCTTGGCTAATTTATCTTTATCCTTTAACTGTTTAGATGACCGGGTTACTGGCTGTTGAGGTTGCTGGGTGGTTGAATTTTCAGGTAGCTGGGTTTTTAGCTGTTCAGATAGCTGATTTTCTGGGTATCCAGGTGTTTTGGCGGTTGGGTTGTCAGATGTTTGACTTTTTACCTGTTCAAATAGTTGGCTTTCTGGGTATCCAGGTAGTTGGGTTGCTAAATTGTCAGATGGTTGACTTTTCACCTGATTAAGTGGCTGGCTTAATGATTCTTCAGTTGGTTGAGTTTCTAGCTGTTCAGATGGCTGATTTTCTGGGTATCCAGGTAGTTGGGTATTTTCTTGTGCTGCCCCTAAGACCTCACTAAATCGGCTCACCCTTTTATTGCTTGAATCACTTCGTTTTTTATTTCCGTCCAATCCCGCCATGCTACTTTGCCCCCTCGAACCTTATAAACAGGAACTCCACTAGTCACCGCATCCTTATAAGCTTTGTAAAATCGAATCCCACGACTGAAAACAGGATAACCCTGTGTTTTGAGTGCTGACATCGCTTCCTCACCATCCCTTTGAGGTGGCGGCGGAATCATTGTAAGTAAGACTTTCCAGTTTGTATCTGGTGGTAAAGATTTAGCCATGAGTGCCATTGCGTCCATGCCCAAGAGGTCTGGTGGAGTTGGAACGATAAGCAAATCACAGCCTCTTGCTAGATCCTCAACTTCCACATCATTAGGGCGGGCGGGAGTGTCAAAAATGATGAATTCAAACTTCTGCGTTCGCATCAACTTCGCTGCTTCCTTTTCTCCGCAGACCTGAAATGGTAGTCCCCCAGGTCTTGCCCAAGTGGTTGCTGAACGGTTTGGATCGGCATCAATAACTAAGGTTGCCCCATCATCACAAAACAGTGAGGCGAGGCAGATAGCTGAAGTTGTTTTCGACACTCCGCCCTTAAATGAGCTAAGAGAGATGATTGGCATAATCTCTCCTTATAAAAGATGGAAAAATCATATCGCTACCTGGGTACACATTTTACTTGGCTGTATGAATGTTTGGATACCCAGATGTTCATACAGCCGATAATTAGCATCTGCTCCTCAAGTCCGGTGTTCATGCATTGTGAAGCTTATTTTTCGTAAATGACAACCTGGCTTATGGAGTCTCCCCAAATGAAGGCGTTTCTTCATCGGCAACGACCAAATCCACGCCACACCTCGTAGCCGCCTCCGCTAACCTTTGATCAATCGTTGCTAAAGGTAATCCCAACCGCAACGCCAATTCTAAGTAAGCTGCGTCATAAGCTGCTAAACCTTCCTGTCTCCCCAGCGTCAAGGTTGCACCCAATGCGTTTGCATCTGTAGCGGTATCAACCTGAATTAACAGTGACTGTAACAAGGTAATAGCCTCCTCAGATTGATCCTGGGTCATACGATTACGCCGTTCAGCTACCAGTAGGACATTAGCAATCTCCAGTGACCAAATCCCCGGTACAAATGCTTCAGCATCCGGCATTATTGCTAGTATCGCATTTGCAGTGGGGTTATTTTCATCCACCAGACACCAGCTAATTGCTACAGAACAATCCAAAACAAACTGCATTAAAATCTTCGCCCCTCTTCAATCATGGAGCGGATTGACGTTTTATCTAACGCTACTTCTCGCCGCAGTTGTTCCATTCTGGCAATTGCATTACTTATCGATTTTTTCGTTGTGGGCTTTCCCCAAGCGTTATATTGTGCTTGGGCTTCTGAAGATGTTGCAACTTCTGCATCAGCTAACGGCTGTATAACTACCACTACCTCAACATTCGTATCTTTTAAATCAGTGGGTGTCTGGATTTGCAGTATACCATCAGCCCCAATATGCGATCGCAACTTCATCGTTTCCATGTCGGCATTCCAGAACTCATACTTAATAAATTTGGGAAGTACCTTAATTATGCTGTTACTTTCCTCACTAGAAATAAAAGCATAATATCGCAACTTGGGTACACGGCTAATTGAATGTACAAATATCTGGGTATCCAGACATTTAAATACCTGAGTATTCAAATGTTTTAATCAGGTGTATACTGACCAACTTTGCTGACCTAGCCAAAATTACCATTAGTGCTTATTTAGGATTCAAGGGAGGGCAGAGATAAATCGATAGACGCGATCGCATAGAAGTGCGTTACCTTGGCTTAGTGCGATCGCGCTTAGTCTCTTGGGCTTGTTCGCTCTCTCACTCTGATGTTGATCGCGCTTTCTGGTACTGGTTCGGTTTAAAGAGTAGATTAATTTTATCGGTTTAATTGGGCATTTTAACTATAGGGATTATCTGTAACTCCTATCACTGCTCCAATTTCAACGTAATTTTATGCTTAAATATTGTCGTGACCAAGCCAGAGACGAACTTTGGTTAATGATGGGTGGTGGAGCCGCAGTAGGAGTTGCTGGTGGTGTTCCTGTTATCGGTGCGCTCACCTTTAATGCTGGTTTAACTGCTGTACAGGCAGCTGTAGTAACTAGGATTGCCCAAGTTTATAATGTTGATTTAATCCCTGCTGGTGGTGCAGGAGCAGTTGCTGGTGCGATTATAGCGATGGGTGGAGGACAGTTACTTTTCAGGATTGGCGGTGGTATAGCAGGATTTATTCCCGGTGTCGGGCAAGTTGTTCAACCAGCGATTGGGGCTGGTGCAGTTAAAGCATTTGGAGAAGCTGCTATTGCCTATTTTGAAAATATGTATCCTGACAAAATTTACAGCTCGGACTAATTAAAAAATGCCACTTAGAGCTTTCATTGATGAACAAGAAGTGCTAGCACCTTTAATATCAGATGGTGACTGGGAAGCTTTGAAACTTCAGCGTAATAAACAGGTCTGTTTACCCTGCTGCGGGGCAGATGGATATCTACGCACTTCTAAGCAAAGCACTAAGCATTTTGTCCACAAACACAAAACGGGTTGTGATTGGAAACCAGAAACTTGGCAGCATCTTTTAGCGAAAACTGAAATTCTTCGCGTATGCCAACGTTTAGGATACGATGCAAAAACAGAAGTTGCTGGTTCCGATTGGCGTGCTGATGTTTTAGCCACTAAGCCGGGTAAACAAGGTTTAATCCAGATTGCCTTTGAGGTACAGTGGAGTCCTCAAACTTTGGAAGTTACGCAGGATAGACAAGCCAAGTACAAGCGAGATGGAATCCGAGGCTGCTGGTTTTTTCAAAGACCCCCTGAATCTGACGTGAGCCATGATTTACCAATTTTCAAACTCAGTTTAGATTCTGATAATTCTTTAGTAGTACAAACTAAAAATAAATCAACTCCTCTTTCCCAGTTCGTTGAAGATTTATTATCAAGACGCATTCGTTTTTGTGACCATTACCAGATTAAAAAAACACAGAATGCCAAAATAGTATTTTTTCCTACCGAATGCTGGAAGTGTAAAAAACAATCCTATATATATTATTTAGAAAATCCTTATTATACCTGCTGTGGAGAAGAAGTAGAGGATTATTGTTGTGAAATACCTCGAAGATTCCGCCCAGAAGTTATTGCTGCTGTTAGAAGTTTTTTAAAAACAGATGCAGCTAAAAAAATTCGGATGGGAGAAATTAAAACCCGTTATAGTAAAACTGTGGAGGACTCTTACATTTCCTTTGGATGCTCTTGGTGTAATGCACTGTTTGGAGAGTTCTATTATTTCGGTGAAGTTAACAATGCTATTTATGGTGATGATGGTTCCAATCACACTTTCTGGGAAACACAACTAACTGTGACTGACTCGAATATTTTGGATTACGAAGCCCATTGGTGTTATCCAGAAAATGGAGATTTTTGCATCTAAGAATATGTACCACTAGGGGCATGAATCTATTCATCTAACTCCGGCTCATGAAGATTTTTAGGTTTTATTCTAAATAAGTTCTGATATTGAGTCGCGATCAGCTTCTTAGAGAAAAAGGCGATCGCACTCGCAGGGTAGATCGCCTCCTCCAGTTTTTTACTTCAGTCCAGACTGTTCTTTACTCTTGAGCTTGTCATTCACAAACGTAGCCGTGATTTTAGAGCCGTCACGATTTTCCCAAACAAAGGTTGCTGTTGTTGCAGAACGGCTAACCTCGATACCTCGGTACAAGATTGACCGCACCTCCGTTAAGGGCATTCCTGGTTTTAGCTGTTCGTACTCTGCACGACCGAAGCGACCGAGTTCAGTTTGGGCAGATTGTTCATGCTGCTGAGAATTAAAAGCAGTTTGAACGAAACCATACGCTAAACCTGAACCAAGCATAACCCCCAGTGAAAGGGTAACATTCATCAATGAGTGGACAAGAGTATTATTATTGGACTGTGTGGGGTTAGTTTTATTAACCATATTTAAATAGCTCCTAAATTCAATTTGTTTGATGACTTTGAGTTTAGGAGTTGCCAAATCGAAATAAAATTAGTCAAAAATAGAGTAAAAATAGACTTAAATAGAAATAAATCGGTTATAGGTAGATTTACGTGAATTACTCAGCCAATCTCTCAGAACAGCAATCTCAGTTCTTAGATGCAATGGCGATGAAGTTCAATTTTGGAAGTGACAGGTTAACTGTCTTCAAATCTCGCTTTGCTCAGGCAAACCGTAATCAAGATAATTCTTTATTAGCAGAAAAAATTGAGTGGAGCAGAAATCCTGAAGATAAAGCACAAAAAATTCAAGATGAGTTAACGAAAATTTGTCAGGTTTTGGAGGACAACGGCTGTCAGATTAGCAAACCGAAACGAGGCAGACAGCGTAAAGGTGAAAGTCCTTGGGAACAGGCTTATGAATGGTTATGGAATACTAAATTTATTGAATGGCAGCAAAGTCAAAAGGAACTTCGACAAAATCAGGTACAGCCAGAAGCCACTAAGGAACCAACGGAAGCAGAAAAGCTGGATACGCTAGTTAGTTCGGTTCGGCTGCTCTGTAGCAAAAAAATTAAAACCCTATATAGCAAGATTCAATTACTGAATCAGCGTCAGGTTGAGGTAGATCAACTTTACGTAGATGTCTACATTTTGGGCAGACCTAGCAAAAGTATTTATGCATCAATTCCCGACTTGCTTCAAGGCTTTGAACAAGATGAGGCTGAAGACCGCTTTGAGCGGCTAGGTTTAGGACGACGGCAACAGCGATTGAAGGGAGTGGAGTTTGCCAATCAATCGGAAAGGTTGATGATTCTGGGCAAGCCAGGAGCAGGTAAAAGTACGTTTTTACGGCATTTGGCGGTCGATTGTTGTAAAGGCGTTTTTCAACCCAATTTAGTCCCGATTTTACTTGAACTACGGGAAGTTCAAGAATTCGAGGAGTTTAACCTTTTTGAGCGAGTGCATCAAAAACTCAATCTAACTGATACTTCTCAAACCAAACAGCTTTTAGAGAATGGACGAATTTTATTGCTGTTAGATGGTCTGGACGAGGTGCCAGACCGATACCGTCGGCAGATTCTAGATTATATCCATCGCTTTATCGAGCAATACTATACAAACCGAATCATTCTTACCTGTCGAACTCAAACTATTGAGTATTTTATTAACGGTTTTGAGTGTGTAGAAGTAGCAGATTTTGAACCAAATCAGGTTGATAAATTTGCAGATCAATGGTTTGCGACACTGGAACCCAATCGAGAAGAAAAGCTAATTCGATCTGAGTCATTCAAGCGTGAGCTTCGACTGGCAGAGAACAAACAAACGGCAGAGTTAGCAATTACACCCATTTTATTGAGCTTGGCATGTTGGGTGTTTCAAGATTCAGGAAAGTTTCCTGCCAAACGAACCGATTTATATCAACGGGGTATTGACCTGTTGCTGCAAGAATGGGATGCAACAAAGGGAATACACCGAGAACTGCAAGATTCTATCTATCGGGATCTCAGTTTAGAGCAACGTAAGGATTTACTTGGGTATATTGCCACCGAAAAATTCAACCAAGAGCAATATGCACTGTTTGAAAAGCGAGAACTTGAGAAATTCATTTTAATGCATCTCAATATCTCTATGGATGAAACTTCTGAAGTCTTGAGAGCTATTGAAGTTCAACATGGATTGCTGATTGAACGTACTTCCAGAATCTATTCCTTCTCTCATTTAACGTTTCAGGAGTACTTCACTGCATGGCAAATTGTCAAGTCGAATCCGGCATCATTAGATATTTTGAGCAGCCACATTACTGAAAAGCGCTGGCAAGAAGTCTTTTTGCTGACTTTCGAGATGCTGCAAAATGCGGATGATATGATTCGAGCAATGAAACAGCAAATTGATAACTTGTTAGCAGGTGATGAGAAGTTGGAGCATTTTTTGCAGTGGGCAGAAGAAAAAGCGCAATCAATCAATACTTCCTACTTAATTACTGCTATCCGAGCCTTCTTTATCTCGCTCACTCTAGACCTTAATTTCGCTTTCGTTTGCAACCTCATTCCCGATCTAGCTTTAGATTTAAGTCTTGTTCGTGTCCTCTGTGATGGTAATCTCAACGATAATCTTCTTAACCTTGATCTTGCAAGTAGGATAGATTTTGATTTTGGTGATGACATTGCTCTTGCTCTTGACTATATTGTAGATTCTAACCATCATGCCGACATTGCCCTAAATCATATCCTAGACCTTACTCAAGATTTAAAATTGCAGTATCAGCTAGAAGAATTGCGAGATCATTTTGCAGATTTATCTGGGAAAAACTATGAGAATATCAACAAAAATCAACCCTGGCAAGCAAATTTAAAAGCTTGGAAGGAAAGACTCCGCAACGTGATGATTGAACACCGCAACATTGGTCATGACTGGCAATTCACCGATGAACAAAAAGTCAAACTTCAGCAATACTATGATGCCAATAAACTCTTAGTCAATTGCATCAATAGTGATTGTTACGTTAGCCCAGAGCTAATGAACGAGCTTAGCGAAACGTTATTGTTACCGATAAGTAAGTCGTGGGGAAAATTCATAAGTATGTAACAAATAATTAAGCAGAAGAATGAGAGTTAAATCTGGGGTCATCGTGCCAAAACGGGTTTTCTGTACGCTAAGGAAAATGCTCATACTGCCAAACCCGGGGTCAAACGACCAGTTCAGGTCGCACATGCTCATTTCACCCCAAAATCAAGCTACTGTGTCTAAACACCCTTTGCAAACAAAGCAAAGCACGCTGCGGTTAGAACATCTTGTAAGCGATCGCTTACAAGATGTGTGTCGAAAGAACGGTATTTGTCGAGAAGTTCTGATTGAAGCAATGTTTGAGTATTGTGAGGCAAATCCAGAATTTCTCAGTATAGTATTAACTGAAGCGATAGCTAAGAACGATTATAGGCAACAAGTGGCAAATATGCGACGAGCGATCGCAGAAACCACAGCATTCTGTACCCAAAAGGGGATTAATTTTACTGTCCTGGAGTCTCGTAGTCAGTACCATTCTGCGACAATTTTCGCTTTGCACATGAACTAACGGGAGAAGCGATCGCATTACAAGAGAACTTGTATAGAAACTGGTACAGACAGCGTATATATAAGCCTCGCTGCGGCTGGTGGTTTGTAAACTGACGTAGCCCAAAGTCTGCTGCACTACAAGCCCAAGTATTAGCTATCAATTTTGATATCAAAGCAGGAAATTACATACTCAACATAACTAAATAACACCCATTAACTTCCGCAAAAAATATTTAGCTGCTACCGGGGTGTAAATATTAATGCTCCCCCCCAGTGACGTATGATGGTCGTTATTGGAAAGGCGCATTATCAATAACGACGCAGTGAGCATTTATGCCTAACGAGCCAATATTTGGTGAGCTAGTTAAAGTCGAGTTGGAAGCGTGTTTAGATGCGCCGATCGCTCGGTATTTTGACGCGCAGCTTCAGGGCGACCCGGATGTGTTGGCGCAGCTGTTGGCAGATAAGCGCAACCCCAATACCAAAAGGGCTTATGAAAAGGATTTGAAAGATTTTTTTTTGAAGATGACTTTATTACCGCCAACTGGTGATAGTGTGCTGGAGTTTCTGCACTTGCAGCGAGAGCAAGCGGTGATGGTGGTGCTGAAATATAAGGCGATGTTGATTAAATCTGGGTTGCGGGAGGCAACCATCAATCGGCGGTTGGCGGCGATTAAGTCCTTGGCGAAAATGGGGCGGAAGTTAGGCGTGTGCAACTATTCCCTGGAGGATGTTTCAGGGGAGAAGGTTAAGGCTTATCGTGACACGCGGGGGGTTGATAGCAAAGCGATAGCCGTTGTAATTCAGCAATTTGACCGGGAGACTTTGATTGGTAAACGCAACTATGCAATTTTTCTGGTGCTGTGGGGTTTAGCTTTGCGTCGCCAGGAGATATGTCATCTTAATGTGGGGGACTTTGATTTTTATGGACGCAAGTTGAGAGTTTTGGGGAAGGGTAAGGGAACGAATGAAGAGTATTTGGATATGTCCAAGGATGTGGCGGCTGCTCTTGCAGATTGGTTAATTGCACGAGGGGATTTGAATGCTAATTTACCGATATTTACAGCGTTAGATTTTCATAATTCCGGGCATAGATTGACTACGGATGCCATTTATAAAATAGTGTCGGCGGCTTTTAAGGCAGTGGGGGTGAAGAAACCCATGTCACCGCACAGGGTCAGGCATTCGGCGATTACGGCGGCACTCGATGCAACTGATGGGAATATCAGAAAGGTGCAGAAGTTGAGCCGTCATGCTGACCCGCGAACGCTGATGATTTATGATGATAACCGGAATAAAGACCTGTGGGAGATGTCGGAATTGTTGACGGGTATGTTGAAGGATTCAGATAAATAAAAATTAATATATTGACTAAAATCAATCATGATTATTGATACATTCCATTGTATATATAAGCTGGAACCCAAAACGCCATTGCCTCGATTCCGCTATTGTTTTAAAGTGATATTTATAAAAACCTGTAAACTGCCTATTTAAAAGGTTTTTGAGTCTTTTCACAAGTCCATAATTTACCAATCCTGAATATATACGACAACTGAAAGACTTATGAGTAAAAACATAATTACATCTGAGGTCGTAGTAGCCTACTCACAATGTCCTCGAAAAGCCTATCTTCTCCTTTACGGGGAAGACTTTGGAGATCCTCATGATTATGTCCACATTATTGAGGAGCAAAAATGTGCTAATAAAGTTCAGTATCTAGATAATTTTAAGCGAGAGAATCCTAACATTGCAAATTATGATGGCACTCAACTGAAGAACAGTAAATTTTTCATTGAAGTCCTGCTGAAGTCGGATAATTTAGAAGCTTATTGTGATGTTTTGACTAACGTAGGTGACAAGCAATGCAGCTACGAGCCAACAATAATTGTTGGAACCTACCAATTCAGCCAAGAACAAAAACTCGAACTATTATTTATCAGCACTGTTTTGGGAAAAATCCAGGGGGAGACACCTGTAGCTGGCAAAATTATCGGCATGGAAGGAAGAAGGTTAAACGTCAAGCTAGAAAATAGCTATAAAATCCTTACACCCTATCTCAATACTTTAAAAGAATGGATGGTCAAATCAGCAGTGGAAGACCCCCCAGTTATTTTGAACAAACATTGTCAAATTTGCCAGTTTCAGAGTTTTTGTAAGGAGAAAGCAAAGAAAGAAGATAATCTAAGCCTGTTAGACCGTATGAGTTCTAAGTCTATCAATAGATATAACAAAAAGGGGATATTTACCCTCCATCAACTTTCGTATTTATTCAAACCGCGTAGGAAAAGAAAACGAAAGACTAAAGTTTCAGTACAACATAATCTAGAACTACAAGCTTTAGCCATCAGAGAGAAAAAGATATATTTGCAAGAGTTACCAGAGTTATCTAGAAGCCCAGTCGAAATATTTTTAGATATTGAGGGACTCCCTGATCGCTGCTTTTATTATCTTATGGGTTTGTTGATATCTGATGAAGTTGGCAGTAGTTATTATTTTTTTTGGGCAGATACTATTAATGACGAAGAGAAAATTTGGAGACAGTTACTTGAAAAGCTAAACGAATATCCCCAAGTTACTATCTATCACTATGGAAGTTATGAAAATAAAGCGATTAATGAACTATCAAAAAGGTATTCAACTGATTGTGATTTAATTAGAAAGCGCTTACTTAATGTCAATATATACATCTACGGTAAGATATACTTTCCTACCTTTTCAAATAGTCTCAAGGCAATTGGAAATTTCCTCGGCGCATCTTGGACATCTCCAGATGCTTCTGGACTCCAATCTATAATTTGGAGGCATTATTGGGAATGCACCCAAAATTTAAAATATAAGCAACAGTTAGTTGCTTACAATCAAGAAGACTGTCAGGCTCTCAATTTATTAATTCATGAGTTATCTCAAATAGAAGAGATTGCTGAATCCTGTTCAAATATTGATTTTGCAGATCAACCTAAGAAGTATTCAACAGAAAGCAGCAAAGAAGTTCACAGGGTATTTGATATAATTACAAAATCTGCCCATTATGATTATGATAGAAATAAGATAAGTTTTAAAGAAATTGATCCAAAAGAAAATATCGAAAAGGATAAAAATTTAAGCGAACGAAAAGTCATCAAAAGGCATCAAAAAAAAATTCCTAAACCACAAAAATTAATTGAACTACAGCCAATTTTGACCTGCCCCAAACATCTTAATCCTCTCCAAGAATCAAACAAATTAGGATCAAAAAGAGTTATTGATCTTGTCTTCACCAGAAATGGAGTTAGAAAATCTATCATAAAATACTGGGGAAGGAAAGGTTACTGTCCAAGCTGTGAACAATATTATAGTCATCCTAATATTAGTAAATTTCATCGCAGACAAATATATGGTGATGGTTTTAAAGTTTGGTCTGTATATCAGAGAATTGCACTTCGATTACCATATAAAACTATTGCAAAAAACATAGAAGATTTATTTAACGAAGTTATCAACCATAGTACAATTGTATCTTTTATAAAAGAACTCTCTGATTCCTATGTTGAAACTGAAGATATTATTATTAAAAAACTACTTGAAAGCAATTTTATTAATGTTGATGAGACATCCATTACTATTCAAGGTTCTGAATGGTATGTATGGGTTTTTACAAACGGAAAATATGTTTTTTTCAGGCTAACAGAAAGTAGAGAAACAACAATCGTTCATGATTTATTGTCTAAATATAGTGGAGTTTTAATATCAGATTTTTATTCTGGCTATGATTCTATAAATTGCAGACAGCAAAAATGTTGGGTTCATTTGATTCGTGATCTCAATGATGATCTCTGGAAGAATCCATTTGATTTGGAATTTGAAATATTCGTTTTAGAAATCAAAAATTTAATCGTACCTATAATGGAAACAATAGATAAGTTCGGGCTAAAAAAACGGAATTTAAAAAGATTTCAGAAGGGTGTAGAGAACTTTTATCAGAGAATAATTACTAATAAAAGTTATATTTCTGAACTTGTAAACAGATATCAAAAAAGATTTATACGTTATAGAGAAAGTCTATTCACTTTTCTGGAGTATGATGAAATTCCTTGGCATAACAATATGGCTGAAAATGCCATCAGGCATCTGGCTAAACAAAGAGAAATATCAGGTTCTTTCTTTGAGTCTCCTACTTGTAACTACTTGCTGATACTTGGAGTCATGCAAACTTGTAAATTTCAGGAAAAATCATTTCTGAAATTTCTTTTGTCAGGAGAGAAGGATGTTGATAAATTTAAGTCACCTAAGTATTTTAAGAAAACCAAACCCGTTAGTCTACCCAAAACTAACAATCAAGACCTTACCTCTATATAGAGATTTTGTACAAAAATAAACCCCACCACTCCCCGACTTAATCCTTTCGCTCTCCTCACCGATAAATCATTCATTCACAATCAAGTTATAGTCTATATAACCAAGCATCGCCCCTCTTTTTATCGCCTCATAACTGTTCTTGACGTGCCATTTACTGTACAAATCACTGGCGTAATGTTTGACTGTACCCTAAGAGAGAAACATTTCTTTGGCAATCTGTTCAAAAACTAAACCCTGAGCCAGTAAACGCAGGACTTGTATTTGTCGCTCACTTGGTGGATCTATCAAGTTTTTCTCAACGAAGTTGGGGTCAATATATGTATTTTGATAAATCCTTTCTAATAGTTTTTTAGCCAGCTTTGGGTCAAGCAGGCATTCATCACAGTAAGCTCTTTTGATGGCTAGTTCAATCAATTCTACATCAGCACTTTTGAGCATATAAGAATCAGCCCCATGACCGAACAATTCGCAATTCGCAGTTCGCAATTCGCAATTGCAGACAAACTTGTAAATTAATTCATTTGGAGATATAAACCACTCAATTTATTGATGAACAAATAAAAAATGCGTAGGATAAATGTTCAAGCCCCTAACTTAAGTAGTGGAGACGGAAATTGCGAATTGCGACTTGCGAATTGCGAATTGGAGATGGCGGAAAGCTGACTTAATAAAGTCGGAATGAGTCTGATTAGTAAAAATCACCACTTTACTATTAGTTTTCCTTTTGATTGAGCTAGTCAGTTCTAAACCACTCATGTCGGGTAAGAGTAAATCAACTAATACAACATCAGGGTTGGTCTGTTCAATTAGCTGAAACCCTAGCTTTCCACTGGTAGCATCACCAGTTACTTCTATATCTGGAGATTGTGAAATAGCACCTTTGATGCCTAAGAGAGTGAATGTTTCTGGTTCAACAATTACTATTTTCAGCATAATTTTGATAATCCTCTAATAATAAATGGCTGTTTATTGGCGGACTTATTATTGATGCTTCTGCCGTGGGTGTCCGTGCTGCCGTAGCAGTGCCGTAGGCTACGACCTATACAGGGTGGGAATTGCCGTGATTGTGCTGTATGCCGTGGACACTCAGAAAAGCCTGTAAAACATCCCTTTTTATGACCACGGCATCACGGCATCATGCTCACCAATCAGGTAGGGAGTAGCTATCATTGCCGTCAGAATTTACCTGATCCGTCTTAACTAATTCAGCTAAACCATCAATTAATTCTGGCTCTGAATAACCAGATAACCTGTCTGCCTTCTTCAAATCACGTAATGTTTTTGGTGTTTTAGTCTTGACATTCTGGAAGTATTCATAAATCTTTTTTGCTACCTCAGATAATGGTTTCGGCTGGTGATGGTGAGCAGCAGTTAGATTAAATTCCAGGTCAAATACTCTATCTAAATATTCCTGCTCCGAAGCAATCGGCTTGGCTTGATTAGATAATTTGGGCATTAATGCCACAACAAAACCACCAACAGAAGCAATCATCACTGGACGGAGGTTTTGATAAGAGACTGTTTTAACTTCCAGATATTTAGATTTGATTTGTTCCCGCTCTTGCTTACCTGGAATAATGTCACCTCTATTTAAAATCAGTTCCAGCACCCCATAAGATTCTTGTTCCCTTCCATTCTTGATATACCTGTTACCTAACAACAATAAATTGAGACACAGCCTCGTTTGAGCATCCATCTTTTCAATGCCCAATGCTGCCAGATTAAAAGACTGTAGGGAAGCAATAAACTTAGTATTAAACTCTCGACCAATCAGCAGAACATCAAGCAATTTACTCCCATAATTCCAGTCGGAGTAATGCTTGCTCAATTGGTCAGCAATCACTAACCAATCATCCAGAATTAGAATCAATGGTGGTAAGGATTCGCGCTTTGATTCTGGTAGCTGTTTACGCTTTTTGTAGTCGGTGTAAAAGTTGTCAATTACCTCTTTGGCTAGGTCTGGGTTTTCCCCGTCAAAGACAATTACTCTCTCTTTCTCCCGTAAACCACAAAAACTATCATTCTTAGCACTAATTACCCAAATGTCAGCATTCTTGTAATCCGCCAAGATTTTCTGAATTAAGTAATTGAGGGTTACTGATTTACCGCTTCCTGGTGCGGCAACTAAAGCAGTAGAACTATCGGCTCTGGCTAAGGCTTGCAAAGTACTTAGGGCAAGAGCTTCTGATGGGTCAAGGCTTTGGGCAGTATTTTGTTGTAATGTCTGCTGTTGAGAGCCAGTTACTTTATCGTCACCCCTGGCGATATCCTGGATTGATTGCCCTGGTAATGCCCCGGCTGGTTGACCCGTTGCCTGTTGCAGTTGCACCCGTGCTTCTGCCTCCGCCCTCAAACGTACCTGCTCTTGAAAGATGGCTAACTCTTGCGGTGTCATTTTTGACAACTGCGCTTCTCTTACCCGTCTATTCTCCGTCCATTGGTGGAATTCGTAATCTAGTTGGGCGCTATATGCTTCCTTATGGAGCTTTAACCCTAACCAAAGTTTAGAAATTAGCCAATTGCTACGAATTTCTTCCCTAACTGAAGGCATTAGTTGGATTAATCGCCATTCCCTAGCTTTGGATAACCCATAGGCTCCTCCTAGAAAAAACACTGAAGCTAATCCCCACAAAGCCTTATCAGGGTTACTTGGGGGGATTATTCTTAATCTAGTTGCTTTGGTTGGCAAGAAGTTATCACGTTGAAACTCTGGGTTAGCTGGTGTGTAAGCTTCAGCATAAAACTCAGCAAGTGGCATTATGTAACGCTTGTTGGGAGTGCAGTACCTTTGACGGTTAACCGGCTTGGTGAGCGTTGAGGGGATAAAGCAATATTCAACCAAACTAATCTGAGTTCCTGTAAATGACTTTGCCCCACAAATTAACCCAATGGCCGCCAGCACCCCCACAGTAATATTGTTGGCTGTTCCTGAACGCAAGTATTCTTCAAATTGTTTGCGTTTCATTGGTTTGTTCCCCTGACGATTGCTGCAATCACCAACAACACAAAAGCACCTACCCCAATCAAGCCCCAAGGTATTTCACTCTTGGGAGTTGGCTTAACCTCGTAGCTTTTCACCTCTTGATAGAACCGCGTCTTACCTACACTAGATGCATTAGACACTGCCCTATATTCATCAAAGGCAATCCACAGCGAAGCTCCTACACTTGCGGTTTGGGCGGTCGCTACCAAAAAATCTTTGTCAATGTGGATTTGTCCTGAGTAGTGAAGCTTGGTCAGGGTATTGGCGAAGAATAGCCCCAGTACAATGCTGCTTAAAGTGCCAGAAGCGATCGCCCCAATCCCAAGACTTGTTAGTAGGCTTACTCCAGCATTGGCAGTAAACACACCCAGGAATGTAGCCAGTGCTTTGTTTAGCAGTTGCTTGTTACTGAAGACATCTCTAATAGATTGCTCTAACCGTTCGCCGTCTTCGCTCTCTGGGGTCGGTTTTTCTGAAGTAGTTTCGCCCCAGAGCATTGGTGTGGACTGTTCACTGGTGTTTTGGAACTGTGATAATAGGGAATCAATTTCATTCATGTTTACCTCGCGTGGGTGAAACAGAAAAAGCCAGAGTCTAGAAGAGGCTTCGGGGCGGAGGGGCTTCAGGGCAGAGGAGAGGTTACAAGTCCATTCCCCCCTGCTCCCCTGCTCTCTTCTGTCTGCTGGCTTTCGACTTACTTATGGCTTAAATGCCCATGAAGTTGCGAAACCACTGCCCCACACGACTAATTCCAGCAGTGCGCGAGTAGTTTGGCTTGGGTATGCGGTCGGTTTTCGCTTCACTGCCATTAGTCCACAGTGCGCTAGTAACTGCGGTTTCATAAGCTCGATCTGCTGCGTCTTGTGTCTCAGGCAGCTTGTTAGAAGCTTTGATTAAATCAGCCTCATATTTTGCGATCGCCATCAGGTCTGCTGTAGCCCCAGATATCTGAATCAAGGATGAGCGTTGAGCGTGACGGGTGGCTTCGGCAGTGGTAGCGTTAACGTGTTCCGCCTGCATCTCGGACATCTCGTTTTTGAAACGCTGCTCTCCTGTCTTACTGGTGTTGATAGCTTTCAGGGTTTGCGTACCGTGTTTTTGGGTCAATTGCACCAGTTCAGCGTAGGCTTGGTTTACGTCCCCTGTGGTTTCAATAATCTTCCGATATGCCTCCAAAGCCTTGGGTAAATTGGCTTTTGCAGTGTCAGACAGTCGCGCCATGTCTGCAATTTTGGTGATTACCGTTTGGTCGCCAAGGAGGGCTTTGTTGAAGTCCTCAGCCGACACATCAAACAGTCTCCCCATTGCTCCTAACGTACCGGGGGCATTGTTGGGAATATGGTTTTTGAGTTTTGCTGCTCCAAAATTACGTGCCATTTAATCTCCTAATAAGGTATTAAGTCGTAGTTGATATCATCGTCAGAGTCTGGCAATTCATCCCAATACCCCATGTCTTCAAATCGGTTATAAATTCTCGTTGCTAATTGCCTTACGGGGTCGTCCAAATCTTCAGAAATTAAATCAAATCGGTTGGAGCCAAACGCCAGAATATTTGCAATGTCCGCGTCAATTCCATTGCCTAAAAATTGACCAAATGCCGCAGAGTATGGATGGTCATCGATTGTTTCATGAGTTGCTAGAAATTCCGTTCCTGTGAAGGGTGGGTAATCTTCACTCTCGAATATTGGCGTGGAGAGTGCCTGAATATCTGCCTCAATCCTTGCTGCCCATTCTTCAGGATTTTCCGCTTTGAATTGCTCTAATCTCAAAGCGCGGTCAGTCAGAGGCGATTTGCCCCAATCGTTGGGATTTTTGTAATCGAGTGTCATTTGTTAGAATCCAAAATGTGTGTAGTTTCGATGCACAGATGGGCGATTGCACTTACTTTGGTCGGTCGATGCAATCGCTTCATCATCAGTTCTCACAAAACTCAACAAGTTCAAAAACCTCCAACTGTACTTGGGTTTGGCTTAATTCTTTGCGCTTGCCCTTGGAGTCATTGAATATGAAAGGGGCATTGACTCCACAATTAGACCGATGGCTATAGCGCAGTTGTTGTCCGCGAAATTCGTAGAGGTGGTTACGCTGTAAAGTTGTCGTTTCTAACATTTACTCCCTCAAACTTGCGAATAAAACTCGATATTTAGGATGGCTTCGTGAATCTCCATCAAGGCTTGCACTGCATCACCTATTTTTAGGTCATTCGATGTACTGAACTTTTCGGACGCTTCGATTTGTTGATAATTTGGGGATGCTTGCACGAACCGAAGAATCTGTTCACAACCGAGGATAATGGTCATTATTTCGGTTGTTGTTAGGCTTGGTTGTGTCTTTTGGGTGTCTTGGTCGCTCATAACTTGTTTCTTCTCCTTTGGGTTTTGATTGGTGCGGTTGGTGCTTCTGGCTCACTGTTTGGCGCTTGTGGCTGGTTCGGCTTTTGAAGTACATAGCTGATAACCCCTGCACCTCCCACGGCTGCGGCAATAGTGAACATATTGTTTCTGCCAAGCTGCTGCACTCCGAAATAGCCAAAAGCGATCGCTGCTGCTGTTGCACCAATGCCTAAAACCGTGTTTCTGAATGTGGTTCTGTTCATGCTGCCCCTTTGAAATTAGTGACCATTGCGCTAAGTGCCGATTTATTGGGCTGCGTAGATTGCGGTGTTTCAACTTTGGGTGATGCTTGCACATTACCGTGTTGAAAAATCAGCTTCTCTACACCTGCTGATAATGCTTGTGTCGGTGCATCTTGGGGTAAATCAAAAATCTTGCACAATTCAATTACTGCTAGGTAGGAGATGGTTATACGCCGAGATTCGTAATTCATAATTAAGCTCCAATTGAAATTTGAGTTAATAGCTTTAACCCCAAGGCATTGATAAATTGGGGATTGTTCAAGACCACAAAGCCTAAACCGGCTAAGTTTTGATCCACCACTGGCAAGGAAACACCCCCACCCCAGGCGACAAGGTATTTCGCTCTATCCAAGTAATTACCAGCAGTCACAAAGTTGGCGAATTTCTCAATCCTGTTACTCCACCACTCATCTAGACATTGGCTGTACTCGGTTTCAAACTTTTTACCTGTGAGGTGGTTGCCTCCATAAGTGAAAGTCCCTTCTAGAATGCCCTGGTTCACCAAGCTGGGTGAGTGTTTCACATCCTTGGATAGCAAGCTCACTCGGTCGTTTCGCTTGTCGAGGGCTTCTGCAATCATCGAATGCAGTTCACCGGCTCCACCCTCAATCAGGTGTCTGTCAATCACTGCACCACTGCCATTAAAGACAGTCACCAACCAAGTTGATGAACCGATATCGAGAGCGATCGCTAATTCTGAGGGGTCTAGTACCAGGGATGCTTCACCGAATAAGCAATGGGCAATGCTGCCAAATCCTTCGGGGTAAATGCCTGTGACTACAATCTCAACTGTCTTGGTGACAATGGAACGAGTTACAGGGTGCAGATGCTCAAAGGTGTGAGTCCCTTCAACTCTGCGCTTAATCTCTTGGCCCCAGCGTTCGGGGTTATGGTTGCTCAAACTAATTGAAAGTTTGACCCCATCGGGAATATTCAGAACTGCTAAGTCTGCAAGGATGCTTTCTAATGCCAGTTCTGCTTTTTTGGCTTTGTCCTCGTGCAACAGGGTGTGGTCACTTTGAGCTAGAGCCGCACTACCCCAGAAGAATTGAACATCTTTTAAGTCCAGGCGTGAACCTTCTACATAACGCAGCCAGCAGCCATCTTTTGAGATGGTTTCGTGGTGCATGATGTTGCGGTTGCGAACTAGTGAGTATGCGGCAGGCATCATGATCGAAAAATCACCGATGATTGCCTTCCCATAACCTGCACCTGAATCTTTTCCGGCGATGAGGTCAGTTAGCCCAGATTTGGCTAACAAGTCTGCTTGAATGAGCCAATTTTTGGCATTGGAATATACGGTTGTCATGGTTCTGATGGTTGGTGAAAGTCTTATTTATCCTGGCTTTGGAGAATTTAGAGACTCAATCGCCTTAAATCCACACATCCAGTTAGGGGTTAGCCATAGCATCACTTTCTGGCTTCTATTGCCTTTGTTAGGTGGCTGTTTTTGGCTGACAATCACATCATATCACATCATGATGTGATTTTAGATGATAAGATCGTATGTGATTGGACAAGAGAGCATATCATGATGTCAGGTGAGCAAACGAGTTCTGACTTAATGAGCAAAAAGTTAAATGCAATTATTCCAGATGAAACTTGGGAGGCGCTAGAGCAAATTGCTAATGGAGAGATGAGGACTAAAAGCCAGATGGCAGCTATTCTGCTTGGTGAAGCGATCGCGGCTAGACGTGCTAAAAAATCAGAATCTCAGAAGCAGGAAAAACCAGAGGCATAAGGTTTTTAAATTCCGTGTCCTACTAACACTGGATAAAGAGTCTAATAAATTGCTATTGATTCAAAAATACAGTGTCAAGTATTAGTATCAGTAAAGTTCGTGCTAATTTCACATTATTAATTTTGAGTTCGCCATGTTAGCTGTGAAAGACCCACATACCGATTTTCAACTCCCGCTGCATAACGAAGCAGCATTAAAGTGGATTAGGGAGACGAAAAATTACTACTCCACTGTTGCTCTAGCAGTTGGTGGTACTGCACTGGTATCTGGCAGCTTCATTAATCCGGCTGCCTGGGCTGCTTTTGCATTGGCTTACAAACCGTTGGTGATCATTCAAAAACTTGCACGGTTGGAAAAATTAACCGACCTACTTTTACAAGAGTTTAAAAGCCAGGGGATAGAAATCTTTCCATTTCCGGGAGGAGAGAAAAACCCTATTGACTTGTTTATTAGATTTCCACGAACAACTCACCTGTTTATCTCCATTCGTTCGATAGGAGATAGGGAGGTAGTCTACAACGAAGCCAGGGAAGCTTTACAACTCAGAAAGAAGGATAAGAATGGTTTGACAACCTGGAAACCTTGTCCACTACTTGAGTTGGCTGATTACGAAAAGTGGCTTAACAAAAACAGAGACTTGTTCGCAATGTCTTCTCGTGAAGCTACAAAAACGCCAACAGCAAAAGTTTTAGCCCTATGGCCTCCTACTAGAGCGGCTTCAAATCTCAATGAACATTTATATTCGTCCGTGGGAAGTATGAGAATTCTGGCTCTTAGGAGAAAAGGTACTATGTTTGTGATTCAAGAGGGGGAAGTAATCGAGTTTGTTAGGGCTTGGTTAGCCCAATACAAATAGGCTAAAAGTTGAAAACCCCTTCGTCCAGTGTGGACAACGGGGCTTTCAAAATTAATTCCATTGGAATTGGGGATTGGGTTTCGCAGCCTAATTAGTATCCCTAATAGTAATTTTATCTTACACGATCAGGTGTAAAGCCAATGTAATACTGGCTCACCAGATGTAAAGAGTGTTTCAAGAATTTTAGCAAATTAGATTTTTGAACGTTTGTACTAGAAAATTACTGCCACGGGATAGCTCCAATTCCTCCAACACACATAATGGAGGATTTGTAAAGTGTCAAAAAAACAGCTATTTCATACTGATACTGCCAGCAAGCTGCTATTCGCAACTATTGCTAACGCTTGCCCCCACTGCGGTAAACCAGACTGGTGCTACTCAATCTTGTCTTTTACAGTTTGCGATCGCGATCGCTTTCATCAGCCTAACTATGCACTGGCTCAACCGAAACAATCGCCAACTTATGTATTAAGCAATTTACAAAAATTAAATAATGTTCAAGGAGGTATCGCGTAATGGTTGCACAATTCTCCAATCAGCAAGCACTCGCCTCCTTTGATATTCGCAATTTTGTAGACCAGCTAGAACCAGCCAAAGAGAAAAATAAATACATCTGCCCAGCTTGCGGTGGCCATAACTTAGGCATCAACCCTAGTAATGGGAAATACCAGTGTTTTAATGACTGCCAATGCCCTGATATCAGAGAAGCAATCAAACCTTGGAGTGAGGTACTAGAAGAGAACAAACTTGGTTACACGCAACAATTGGGACGAATCCCAGTCAAGGTGAAAAAACCAGCAGCATTACCCAAGGTTTTAAAGCTAGATCCATCAGAGTTAAGAATATGCAGGTTGAGGAGTGAAATCACCACACCACTACCTGCAACACCCGATTTCATTCCCAAATCCGTCACCTTCAAGCTATCGGATGATGGAGCCACACCGAAAGAATTAAAACAAATTACCGTTATTGAATACGACTATGGCAACGGGCGCAAATCGCACAGATTTGAATGCCCCTGCGCTGCCGTTCCCAAAGGTCGGACGAAAACATTCTCAGTCAGCAGAATTGACCCCACAACCAATAAAACTACATGGAAGAAAGAAGGTTATTGGCCTGCTTATAAACAGGACGAAGCCATCGAAATTATCAAATCCACAGATGGCATCCCTGTACTACTAGCCCATGAAGGGGAAAAATGCGTAGAAGCTAGCAGATTGTCAGGTTTAGCCAGCATTACTTGGGTGGGTAACTGCTCGAACGGTGATATCGTCAAATCCTTGACCCAAATCAAGCATTCTACGGGTAAAGATTTTTTACTAGCTTATTGCGTGGATCATGATGAAACTGGATGGAAGAAGCAAGAGCGAATTAAAGAGGTTTGCGCCCAAGCCGGAGTAGCTTTTGTTGCCATCGACTTGCTTTTAATCAAACCGGATCTGCAAAATAAAGGAGACGTAGCAGATATTTTATCAGATGGCATGACAGGCGATGAATTAGCGGATCTACTGTTAAAGCAGATAGAAGAAATTACAGCAGATGCTCAATCATCATCAGAAAATGTAGACTCAGTAGATGTTGCTAATTTCGACGAGGAGCCTGACAGCACATTCCTGCAAAAAGGTTTTAACACCCTTTACGGCGATCGCAAATGGATTTGTGCAGATGGCAATTTGCATTGCTGGGATGGCTTGCACTACCAACACTCACCTGATTCAGTTGAGCGTCCACGCATTACGAGTTATTGCAATTCGTATCAAGTTATTAAGAAAACTGGCGAGAACTTTGTCATTACCCACCCTTACGCCAAGCCAAGCAAGGTAAGAGAGTTGCTGGAGTGGGTGAAGCTGCGAGTAGAAATTGACCCGCGATTACTTAACCCACCAGGGGTTAACTGTACTAATGGCGTGTTAGGTGTTGATTGGGCAGGCCCCAAACCAGAGCCAGTTTTAGAAAAACACGACCCAGACAAACACTTTTTTACATATCCGCCATTAATCAAGTATGACCCCCAAGCAGACCCCAGACATTGCGATCGCTTACTCTCATGTTTAGACTCCCCTCAACAACAAGTTTTATTACGAAACCTGGGGGCGAGTCTCGATCTAAAGGAAGTCCGCAAGCGTCGAGGACGGGAAACTAAGCTATTACTGGCCTGTGGATTGGGTTCAAATGGTAAAGATTCCATCCGGGAGGTAGTATCTATCATTTACGGTGAGCAAGGCATGACCAGCTGTTCCTTAGCTGACTTTGCTGCCTATGATGAAGGACGGAAATTTTCACTCTTTCCCCTGGTCAACAGTCGGGTAAA